>JAKAXN010000345.1 GCA_021816565.1 Actinomycetes bacterium | reverse complement strand
ACTCGGTGAGGGCGGCCCGGGTCTCCACCACGATGGTGTCGCCGGCCTGGGTGAGCAGGTACGCCTCGGCCGTCTGCAGCACCCCTCCTTCGAGCAGGCGGGCGATCCGCTCCCGGGTCGAGATGCTGGACCGTGGATCGATGAACTCGTAGAGATCGCGCCCGATCGACTGCGCCGGGTCGGCCAGCCCCACCAGGTTGGCCGCCTCCCCGGTTGGCCCAGCGGACCACCCCGCCGCAGTGCACGACCATGGCGTGGGGGGAGCGCTCGCTCAGCTCGGCCAGCCGCCGGGTCCGGCGAAGCTCCGTTCGCAGTCGAATCACTTCTTCTTCGACGGCCGATCCGGCTCGGCCCCAGCGCCACCTCATGGCTGTCCCCTTGTTCCGCCCGGCCGGCGAATCTAGCCGCCGGGGTCGCCACCTCGTAGGGTTGATCGCAGTTGCACCCTGCTGTCGCATCTGTGGGTCGATGCCCCGAATGTCGGTGTCGACGGGGCCGCTCCGGATCAGGTGCGGACGTCGCCGAGCAGGTGCAGGATCAGCGGGTCGAGCTGCGCCGCCAGGATCCGGTACCCGGCCGGGGTGGGATGGAGGAGGTCGTTGTGCATGACCCCCGGCTTGAACGCCTGATCGTCGCCGAGCAGGGCCCGCCCCGGGTCGGTCAGGGTGACGGCTGCAGGGAACCGGGCGTGGGCCAGCAGGGTGTTGATGGAGTCCACCTCCAGCCGCTCGGGGGTGTGGGCGTTGCCCCGGGGGTAGATGTCCTCGAGCAGGACGCGGGCGCCGGGCAGGCGGGCGGTGAGCGTGTCGACCACCGCTTCGATGCCGGACACCACCTCGGCCGGCTGCTGGCCGAGCAGTCCGATGTTGTTGGTGCCGACCTCCACCACCACCAGCTTCGGGTCGATGCCGGTCAGGCTGCCCGACTCCAGCCGGTACAGCACATTGGACGTGGTGTCGCCGGCGACCCCGTCGTCGTAGGCCCCGAGCGGGGCGAAATCCGCTTCCCACGAGGCGATCCCGTAGCGCAGCCACCACTCGGTGAGCGAGTCCCCGACGAACAGCACCGTCGGGCGGTGGGCCGGGAGGGTCCGGGAGGCCCTCTCGCCGGCCAGCACCCAGTAGTCGGCCCCGGCCAGGCTCCGCGGGAACGGCTTCCAGGCCGGCGGCCCGCTGTCGACGACGGGCGCGGCCGAGGCGTGGTCGCCCCGGTACCTGCTGGTGCTGAAGAAGACTCCCACGGCCGCAGCCAACGTCGCTCCGGCCGCCGCCCCGATCCTGAAGGTCCGCCTTTTCACCCAGCCCAGTATGGGCACCCATCCGGCGCCGCGGTCATCGCCGCGGCTCGCGGCCCTTCACGGCGTCGGGGGGGCCTGTCCTCAGGTCCAGTTCCCCGAGCCGCAGGTCGAGCACCGGGTCCGGCTCGTCGAGCCCCTCCACGAGCCGCCACATGTCAGGGCACCGCAGGAGGGGAGCCAGCGGCCCCAGGGCCATGGCGGCCCGGTAGGCCATCACGGCCTCCAGGTGCCCGCCTTGGCCCCCGCTTCCACTGCCGTCGACCTGGCCCGTCGGTTCGGAAGTCACTAGTTACTTCCTCGACCGGCAGCGGAGCCGGCTTTAGGGGATATCTTCCTAACCCGGAAAAACCCGAAGGGCGTCAGCGTAGGCGGGGCCGCCCGGACCGGGTCAGGCTCAGGGTGCCGATCCAGAGCGACCGTACCCCGCCGCGGTCGTATCCCACCTTGCCGTTCCAGGCCGCAAAGGCCATGCGGGTGGCCCCGGACCGGTCGGTGAAGACCATCGGCCCCTGCGGGCCCCGGGCCCGCCCGGTCGTGGCCAACCACGGTCGGTAGCGGGACCGCTCCCGGTAGGGCCCGAGCAGGGAGTCGGACGTGGCGTAGCCGATGCCCGACGCCGCGCTGGAGTACCGGTTGGCCGCATAGAAGAGGTGGAAGCGACCTCCGAGGCGCGTCGCCGCCGGCCCCTCGACGACACCGGACTGCCAGGCCCGGGTCTGGCTCAACAGCAGCGCCGGCGTGGTTCCGGTCGCCATCGACCGCCCGTCGGGGGACAGCCGTTGACCCCAGATGTGGGTGGGGCGCTGCCGCGAGTTGTCGTCGCTCTTCCACAGAAGGTGCCGTTCCCCCGATCGCGGATCGAGGTGCGGGTCCGGGTCGATGGACCCGCCGGCGCCGGCCTGGCACACCAGAGGTCCCGCGCTGGTGTCGGTGAAGGGACCGCCCGGGTGGGACGAGCCGGCCACGGAGATGCACTGCACGCCCAGGACGCCATGGTGGACGGTGTAGTACATCAGGTACCCGTCCCCGCCCGGCACGACCCGGGGGGCCCAGGTGAGCCCCGGCGAGGCCCACGAGGGCAGCTCGGGCAGGGGATCGGCCGGCGCCGTCCACGCCCGCAGGTCCGGGGAGCTCATGACCTGCAGGTTCCGTCCCCCGCTGCCGGTGGAGTACGCCCAGTAGACGCCGCCGGCCACCATGACGCAGGGGTCGGGGAAGTCGCCGGCGTACGCCGGATCGGAGTACGTCACCGTCCTCACCCGGAGGGCGTCATCACGACGGTGTAGCCGTCCAGCTCCGAGAGGCGGGCCGAGACCGGGCGGGGGGGCAGGGCGTGGCCGAGCTCGCCGCTCCTCATCTCCCCGATCCACTGGTCGTGTTGGTACTCGTGGTTCACGAGCGCCACCAGGAGGTGCTGGCCCACCACCCGGAGCTGGTGGGGGGCGCCGACCCGACCGCGGTCGATGTCACCCAGACGGGCGTGCACCCGTTCGGCCACGGCGGCCCGGTAGCCGGCGATGGCGGCCCGGTCGGGCAGGTCGCCCCGGTCGGTCTCGGCGGTGGCGGAGTCCATGACCGGCTCCAGTCCGGGGTCGGGGCTGGCCTCGGCGGCCACCAGGTTGCGGACCATGAAGTGGGCCACGGCCGCCTGGTGGCCCAGGTGCCAGCCGATCGCGCTCGACTCCGGTCGGGGCCGCCAGCTCACCTCGTCGTCGGTCAGGTCCTGCCAGAGGTCATCGGTGTAGGCCCGGGCCCGGTCGTACTCCTCGAGCAGCTCCGCTATGTCGAACATGGTCGTCATCTGGCCTTTCTGATAGGTGCCGGGGGGGCGGTCCCGGCGGGGGACCGCAGGGCCGCGAGGACGGTCGAGGCGGCCCGCGCGGCGGCCTCGAGAGCGCCTTCCACATGGCCGGGACTGGCTGTGGCCGTCTCGGTGGAGGCCCAGTGCAGGCGGCCGAGGAGGGCCGGTTGCTGGTACGCCCGGTGGCCGAAGAGCTGGTAGGCGGCGGACTGCCCGGCGCCGGGGGGCGACGTCCACCGTTCCCGGGACCAGTCCGTGACCAGCACCTCCTGCGGTGCCGCCGCGGCCGGCCCGAACATCCGCACGAGCTGGTCGACCACCTGGCCGGGAGCGAGAGGCGGCCCACCGGGATTCGCCGGGGCGAAGCCGAACAGCGCCGCCGGGTCGTCCCCCTCCGGCCCGCTCAGGTCGTGGATCTCGCGCAGCGGCCCGATCTCGCTGATCGCCGCGCCGGCCAGGCCGGAGGATCTCCAGAACGGTTCGCGGTAGACGGCCACCACCTTGACCGTGTGGCCCATCCACACCGGGGTCATGCGGGCCAGGCGCTCCAGTTCGGGGGGCAGGGTCGGGGCGAAACCGATGGCTTCCACGGCCAGGGCGGGGGGCAGGGCCACCACCACGTGGCGGGCGGTCACCTCGGTGCCGGGACCGGCCACCCGCACACCCCCGGAGTCGGCGGATATCGACGAGACCGGGCAACCCAGCCGCACCGTGCCCGGCTCGAGACCGCCGCTGAGGGCGTCCACGACGCTCCGGGCCCCGTCGGTGTAGCGGCGGGCCGGCACGTCGATGGGGTTGCCGGCCAGACGGCGCAGGCCGGCCGCGGAGTCGTAGAGGGCGTCCCCGTCCAGGTGCTGGGGATGCACCGGTATGGAAGCGGCGGCCACCAGGCGCTCCACCCGCTCCTCCCCGGACCAGAACCACGACGCCCCGAGGTCCACCCGGCCGGGGCCGGCGTCGACGGTGAGCAGGCGGCCCCCGATACGGTCGCGCGCCTCCAGGCACACGACGTCCGCGCCGCCCGCCGCCAGGCCGGCGGTTGCCGCCAGACCGGCGGCGCCGGCTCCTACCACCACCACGTCCATGGCCCACCAGTATCCCGGCCAGCCCGGGCCAACCGGCCGCAGGCCGGCGAATACCTCCGGGAAACCCGGCACTAGGATTCGACAGTGTCCAGTCAGCTGTCCAGCTCGCCCCGCCGGAGCCTCAACGCCCGCCAGGCCGAGACCGTGGGGAAGCTCTTCGACGCGGCCAGCGTGCTGCTCGAGGAGGTGGGCCACGAGCAGATGACGGTCCGCATGGTGGCGTCGCGCGCCGGCGTCTCGCCGGCCACCGCCTACACCTACTTCGCGTCGAAGGACCACCTCTTCGCCGAGTTGTTCTGGAGGCTGCTGGACTCCGCTCCCCGCCCCGAGCTGAGGGGGCGTAGCGCCGAGAAGCGGATGGGGGAGGTGGCCCGCCATCTGGCGGAGCTGATCGCCGGGGCGCCGGCGCTGGCCGCCGCGGCCAACAAGAGCCTCCTGGCCCCCGACCCCGACGTGCACCGCCTGCGGGCCGTCATCGGCGGCGTGTGGATGGAGCGCTTCCGCGAGGCGCTCGGCCCCGGCGCCGATCCCGACCTCCTGGAGGCTCTCAACTGCGCCTTCATCGGAGCGCTGCTCCAGGCCGGCATGGGCTTCTCCTCCTACAACGAGTTGGCGCCGATGCTCGCCCGGGTGGTGTCGGCCATCATGAGGGGCTGGTAGGGACGACCGGGTGGGGCCGGCGGGGACCGAATGCGAAGCCGGCTCCGGTGCTGAACCTGGTCACCGCCACCTCCTCCGCCTCGGGGGCAGCCTGCTCGTGGCGGGTGACCGAGACCCTCCAGGCTTTCTCACCCGCTTCCCGCCACGGGGTCACGTCCACGCCGAGGCTGGGGTCGAGCGCCCGCACCGCGGCCTGCAGGGCGGCGGTCCACTGCGGCCCGCAGAGCGACACCCAGGCCCCGTCGTCGTGGGCCGGCGAGGGTGCCACCACAGATCGGAA
>JAKAXN010000344.1 GCA_021816565.1 Actinomycetes bacterium | reverse complement strand
GTGCACTGGTACAAGCGGAAGCCCATACAGGTTGCCGCCGCAGTGGGATCGCTGGCCATAGCGCTCAGCGCATGTGGCAGCAGCAGCAAGCCCGCCGCCTCCGGTAACGGAGGCTCAGGAGGGGGGAACACCGGTAGCACCACCAGCTGCCCCGGAGATCCGCCCAACCAGATCTACAATTCCAACAGCAGTGGCACCCCCAAGTCGGGTGGCACGCTGACGGTCCTCGGCCAGGGCGACGTCGACGAGGCGCTCGATATCAACATCGGGTACTACACCCTCGACTACCTGGCCTACGACCTCTACAACCGCCCGCTCTACACCTATCCGAGCCAGATGTGCAAGACCTTCACCCTGGTGCCGGACATCGCCGCCGCCGCTCCGAAGGTCTCGGACAACGGGCTGAAGTACTCGGTGACCATCCGCAAGGGCGCCATGTGGGACACGACCCCGGCCCGCCAGGTCACTGCCGCCGACGTGGTGCGCGGGGTGAAGCGCAGCTGCAACCCCAACACCCCCTTCGGTGGTAGCCCGGACTTCGCCGACGTGCTCGCCGGTTACTCGACGTTCTGCGCCGGGTTCTCCAAGGTGTCGTCGACCGACGCCACCGCCATGGCGAACTACATCAACAACAACAAGATCTCCGGCGTGCAGGTCGATCCGAGCGATCCCCTGACCGTCGTGTTCACCCTCACCAAGCCGGCGAACTACTTCCCGGGCATTCTCTCTCTGCCCCCGTTCAACCCGGCCCCGGTCGAGAGCCTGCAGAGCGTGCCGGCCAGCGCCAACGCCTGGAAGACCGTCATGTCCGACGGCCCGTACAAGATCCAGTCCTACAGCCCGGGTAAGTCGATCGTCTTCACCCGCAACCCGGCCTGGACCCAGGCGTCGGATCCCGTCGACCACGCGTACGTCAATGAGATCGATGTGTCGGAGACCGGCAACTCGGCCGGGATCTACCAGCAGATCCTCACGAACTCCCCGCAGGCCGACATGATGTGGGACGTCCACGTTCCGCCCTCGGACATCCCCGGGCTGATCGCCAACAAGGATCCCCGCTTCCAGTTGCTGACCGAGGCCGCGGCCAACCCGTGGCTGGTGTTCAACACCGTCTCGCCCAACAACAACAAGGCGCTGTCCAACCCGCTGGTCCGCCAGGCCATCTCCTATGCCATCAACCGCGGCCAGCTGCTGCAGGATGGCGGTGGCCCGACGATCGAGGTGCCGCTGACCCACGTCATCGCTCCCGGCACCGACGGGTCCAGCCCCAACTTCGACCCGTATCCCTACGATGTGGCCAAGGCCAAGTCCCTGCTGAAGCAGGCTGGTGTGTCCAACATGACCCTCACCATGCTCTACCGCAAGAGCCCGGCCGAGGACAAGGACTTCCAGACGCTGCAGGCCCAGCTGTCCCAGATCGGGATCACCCTGAAGCCCCTCGGCCTGCCCACCGGCACGGTGTACGGCAAGTACCTCAATCCCGGCACCCCCGCCAAGCAGGGCGCCTGGGACATCGCCGAGGTCGGCTGGGGCCCGGACTGGTTCCCGACCGGCGCCAAGTCCTGGTTCGAGCCGCTGTTCAACGGCAACAACCTGCCGCCGAACTCCAGCAACTACGGGTTCTTCAACGACCCGAAGGTGAACTCCCTGATCGCTCAGGCCGAGGCTGCGAACACCTCGTCGGAGGCCGCCTCTCTCTGGCACCAGGCCGACCAGCAGGTGATGGCGCAGGCCGCGGTCTACCCGATCTCGGACCCGAACGAGGGCTCGATCAGCGGCTCGCAGGTTCACAACTGCGTGATGATCCAGCCCCTGCAGAACTGCAACCTGGCCAACGTTTGGCTCTCCAGCTAGGCCAGACTGAAGGCTCGAGCCAGTAAGTGAAGTGGCGGCCCGACGAACTTCTCGTCGGGCCGCCACACATCTCAGACCGATTTAGCAGCAGACCCGGGCTCCGAGCCCGGGAGACTAGGTAAGACGCCGACATGTCTCTACTAGAGGTCAAGGACCTCCACGTTTCGTTCGCAACCGATGACGGTGTGGTGAGCGCCGTCAGGGGCGTCTCCTTCTCGGTCGAGAAGGGCAAGACCCTGGGCATCGTCGGCGAGTCGGGCTCAGGAAAGAGCGTCTCCACCCAGACGATCATGGGCCTCACCCGGGGGGCGGAGGTGACCGGCGAGGCCACCTTCCAGGGGCGGGACCTGCTCAAGATGTCACGGCGTGACCTGGAGCAGGTGCGGGGGGCGCAGATCGGGATGATCTTCCAGGACCCCCTCTCCAGCCTCCACCCCTACTACCGGGTGGGGTGGCAGATCATGGAGATGATCCGGGCCCACCAGCCCCACATGTCGAAGAAGGCGGCCAGGGCCCGGGCCGTCGACCTGCTGGGCATGGTCGGGATACCCAGGCCCGACATGCGGGTGGACGACTTCCCCCACCAGTTCTCGGGCGGGATGCGCCAGCGGGCCATGATCGCCA
Source organism: Actinomycetes bacterium (assembly GCA_021816565.1). The sequence goes on along the minus strand of JAKAXN010000344.1, from coordinate 2,656 downwards.
TGGCCATGGCGCTCAATCCCTCCCTCCTCATCGCCGACGAGCCGACCACCGCCCTGGACGTCACCGTGCAGGCCCAGGTGCTGAGGGTCATGCAGCGGCTGCAGGAGGAGTTCGGGACGGCTCTCATAATCATCACCCACGATCTGGGGGTTATCGCCGAGGTCGCCGACGACGTGGTCGTCATGTACGCCGGCGCCATCATGGAGGCGGCCGACCGGGACCGGCTGTTCTATCGGCAGCACAACCCCTACACCGAGGGTCTCCTGCGTTCCCTGCCCACCTACGGGGGGGCCCGCCAGCGCCTCCAGCCCATCAGCGGGCAGCCCCCGAGCCTCATCCGGCTTCCGAACGGGTGCAAGTTCAGCCCCCGCTGCCCCTACGTGATGGACCGTTGCGGACGGGAGGACCCGGACCTGACCCCGGTGGAGGGCTTTCCCACGCACCTCTCCCGCTGCTGGCTGCCCCACACCGGCCCCGAACGCGAAGAGGCCAGGGCCAGGGTCATCGGCGAGACGGTGGCCCGATGAGCGGCGAAGTCATACTGCGGGCCACCGACGTGGTCAAGCACTTCCCGGTGCAGTCCTCGGGTCTGCGCCGCAACCGCGAGGTCGTCCACGCGGTCGACGGTGTGAGCCTCGAGGTCCGCCGCGGCGAGACCCTGGGCCTGGTCGGCGAGACAGGTTGCGGCAAGTCCACGCTGGCCCGCTGCCTGGCCCGCCTTTTCGACCTCACGTCGGGGACCGTGGAGTTCGAAGGGCAGGACATCTCCCGGCTCAAGCCCCGCCAGCTGGGGAAGGTGCGCCGGGAGATGCAGGTGATCTTCCAGGATCCCTACGGTTCGCTCAACCCCAAGCGGCGGGTGGGCTCGATCATCGGTGACCCCTTCGCCATCCACGGCATAGCCAGCGGACAGGAGCGCAAGCGGAAGGTCCAGGAGATGATGGAGCTCGTGGGCCTCAACCCCGAGCACTACAACCGCTTCCCGGCGGAGTTCTCCGGGGGGCAGCGCCAGCGCATCGGCGTGGCCCGGGCCCTGGCCCTCAGACCCAAGGTCGTCCTCTGCGACGAGCCGGTCTCGGCTCTCGACGTGTCGATACAGGCCCAGGTCCTCAACCTGTTATCGGACCTGCAGAAGCAGCTGGGGCTGACCTACATCTTCATCTCCCACGACCTGTCGGTGGTCCGCCACGTCAGCGACCGGCTGTTGCTGATGTACCTGGGCAAGGTGGCGGAGGCCGGTCCCTCCGAGGAGGTCTACCAGCGGGCCCGCCACCCCTATGCCAACGCCCTGCTGTCGGCCATCCCGCTTCCCGATCCGAGAGCCATGAAGGAGCGGGAGAAGATCGTGCTGGCCGGCGACGTCCCGTCGCCCATCCACCCTCCGAAGGCGTGCCGTTTCCATCCCCGCTGCCCGAAGGCCCAGGCCCGTTGCGCGGAGGAGGAGCCGCAGCTCGTCACCCGGCTCGGCGACGGACCCGACCACCTCACGGCCTGCCACTTCCCGGTGGCCGACGGTGAGAACCTGGCCGATGCCCGGCCGGCGCTGTCAGCGGATAGAAGAGTGGTGGAACCCGAGGCGGGCACCGGCGACGTGGTGGTCGGTCTCGGTGCCCCGACGGATGGGAGTAACGAATGACCATGCCCGGATCGCCGCCGTCCTCGCCGGCGGAACTGGTACTCGATGTCCCGCCGGAGGTCGCGCCCGCTGCGGTCTCGATCCAGGGTCGGAGCACGTGGCAGCTGGCGTGGAGCCGCCTGCGCAAGGACCGGGCGGCCATCGCCTCGGCCGTGGTCATCCTGCTGATAATCCTCATGGCGATCTTCGCCCCTGTCGTCGCCGACATAACCGGTCACGGGGTCAACCAGCAGTTCCGGACGACGGGGCTCAACACCTACGGGCTGCCGAGGGCGCCGAACGCCACGTTCGTCCTCGGCACCGACGACCTGGGACGCGACATCCTCGTGCGCATCGCCTACGGGGCCCGCATCTCGCTCTACGTCGGGGTGGTGGCCACGCTCGCCACCGTCGCCATCGGAGCGGTGCTCGGGCTGATGGCCGGCTACTTCGGCGGGCTGGTCGACTCGATCATCGCCCGGCTGGTCGACCTGGTGCTGTCGCTGCCGTTCCTGCTCTTTGCCATCTCACTGGTGTCGGTGACCCGACCCGGGCTGGCCGTCGTGATCGTCGTCATCGCCGTCTTCGGCTGGGCCGCCGTAGCTCGTATCGTTCGGGGCCAGGTGCTCTCCATCCGGGAGAAGGAGTACATAGAGGCGGCCCGGTCGCTCGGAGCCAGCCCCTGGCGGATCATGTTCGTGGACATCCTGCCGAACGTCTTGACGCAGCTGATCGTCTACGCCACCCTCCTGATACCGGTGACGATCATCCTCGAGGCCACGCTTTCGTACCTCGGCCTCGGTATCCCGCCTCCGACGGCGGACTGGGGCCAGATGATCGCGGAGGCCCAGAACATCTACCAGCAGGCCTGGTGGTTCCTGGTGTTCCCGAGCGCCGCTCTGCTGATCACCACCCTGGCGTTCAACATCCTCGGTGACGGCGTGCGCGACGCCCTCGACCCCCGCCTCGAGCGGCAGTAGGAGGCCCCGGTGATCCGCTTCCTCATCCGCCGCGTGGTTCTCGGCGTCATCGTGATGCTCA
>JAKAXN010000343.1 GCA_021816565.1 Actinomycetes bacterium | reverse complement strand
AGCCGGAACGCTATCACCGTGGCGTCACGGTTCTGTCAGCAGCGAAACAACGTGGAGGGCGCGGTTGTTCCCCGTATCTTGGTGGGATGCCCCCCGGCGCCGAATCCCCGTACCCGGATGTCCCCAGCTCCCCCAGTTTCCCCCGCATGGAAGAGGAGATCCTGGAGTCCTGGGCGGCCGACGCCACCTTCGAGACCTCGGTGGCCAACCGGCGCGACGCCCCGGAGTACGTCTTCTACGACGGACCCCCCTTCGCCAACGGACTACCCCACTACGGACACCTTCTGACCGGGTACGTGAAGGACGCCATCCCCCGCTACCGGACCATGAGGGGACAGAAGGTCGAGCGCCGCTTCGGTTGGGACTGCCACGGGCTGCCGGCGGAGACCGAGGCGGAGAAGGAGCTCGGCGTCTCCGGCCGGGGCCCGATCACCGAGTTCGGCATAGACCGCTTCAACGACTACTGCCGGACCTCGGTGCTGCGCTACACCAAGGAGTGGGAGCGCTACGTCACCCGCCAGGCCCGCTGGGTGGACTTCGACCACGACTACAAGACCATGGACCTCTCCTACATGGAGAGCGTCATGTGGGCCATCAAGCGGCTGTGGGACCAGGGCCTGCTCTACGAGGACTACCGGGTGCTCCCCTACTGCTGGGAGTGCGAGACGCCGCTGTCGAACTCCGAAACCCGCCAGGACAACGCCTACCGGGACCGTCAGGACCCCGCGGTCACGGTGGCGTTCACGCTGGAGGCCGACCGGCCGGCCGACCAGCTCGACCTGTGGGTGTGGACCACCACCCCCTGGACGCTGCCGTCGAACCTGGCCCTGGCCGTCGGGCCCGACATCGACTACGCGCTCTTCGAGCGCGACGGCCGCCGCTTCGCTCTGGGTGAGGGCACCCTGGCCGCCTACGAGAAGCAGCTGGAGGGCGCCACCCGGGTGGGCACGGTTCCGGGCCGGGACCTGGTCGGTCGGCGCTACGAGCCGCTCTTCCCGTATTTCACCGGCACCGAGAACGCCTTCGTGGTGCTCGGAGCGGCGTTCGTGAGCACCGACGAGGGCACCGGCATCGTGCACATGGCCCCCGGCTTCGGCGAGGACGACCAGATCGCCTGCGCGGCTGCCGGGATCCCGGTGGTCTGCCCGGTCGACGATCGCACCCGCTTCACCTCGGAGGTAGCGGACTTCGAGGGCCTGCAGGTCTTCGAGGCCAACCAGCCGGTCATCCGGGAGCTGCGCTCCCGCTCCAAGCTGGTGCGCTCGGACTCCTACGTCCACGCCTATCCGCACTGCTGGCGGACCGACACGCCGCTCGTCTACCGGGCCGTGTCGTCGTGGTTCGTCAACGTGTCGGCCATCAAGGACCGGCTGCTGGCCCGCAACCAGGAGATCAACTGGGTGCCCGAGCACGTCCGGGACGGCTCCTTCGGCAAGTGGCTGGAGAACGCCCGGGACTGGTCCATCTCCCGCAACCGCTTCTGGGGCTCGCCCATCCCGGTGTGGCGCAGCGACGACCCGGCGTACCCCCGCATCGACGTGTACGGGAGCCTCGACGAGATCGAGCGGGACTTCGGGGTGCGCCCCACCGACCTGCACCGGCCGGCCATCGACGAGCTGACCCGGCCCAACCCCGACGACCCCACAGGCCGCTCCACCATGCGGCGGGTCACCGACGTGCTGGACTGCTGGTTCGAGAGCGGGTCCATGCCCTTCGCCCAGGTGCACTACCCCTTCGAGAACCAGGAGTGGTTCGACAGCCACTTCCCCGGCGACTTCATCGTCGAGTACATCGGCCAGACCCGGGGCTGGTTCTACACCCTGCACGTCCTGGCCGTGGCCCTCTTCGACCGCCCGGCGTTCAAGAACTGCCTGGCGCACGGCATCCTGCTCGGCGACGACGGCCAGAAGATGTCGAAGCGGCTGCGGAACTACCCCGACCCGGAGGCCATGTTCCAGGCCCACGGGGCCGACGCCATGCGCTGGTTCCTGCTGTCGTCGCCGATCATGCGCGGCGGCGACATGATCGTCGACGAGAAGGGCATCAAGGAGGCGGTCCGCTCCGCCCTGCTGCCGCTGTGGAACGCCTGGTACTTCTTCTCCCTCTACGCCAACGCCGACAAGCGGACGGCCGACACCGGCCGCACCGACTCCCCCCGGATACTGGACCGCTACATCCTGGCCAAGCTGCACGGGGTGGTCGCGGCGGTGACCGACTCCATGGAGGGCTACGACCTCTCCGGCGCCTGCGCCGCAGTCGAGTCGTTCCTCGACAGCCTCACCAACTGGTACATCCGCCGCAGCCGGGACCGCTTCTGGGGAACCGCCCCGGGCCAGGAGGCCGACACCCAGGACGCCTTCGACACCCTCGGCACCGTGCTGGAGGTCCTGAGCCGGGTGGCGGCACCGCTCCTGCCGATGACCGCCGAGGCGGTCTGGCGGGGCCTCACCTCCGGCGCGGACTCCGGGCCGTCGGTGCACCTGACCGGCTGGCCCGACCCCGCCTCCCTGCCCGCCGACGACGCCCTGGTGGCCAGGATGGACCTGGTCCGTGAGGTGTGCTCGGCCGCCCACTCGGTGCGCAAGGCCAACAACCTGCGGGCCCGCCTGCCCCTCGCCGAGCTGGTGGTCGCCGGCCCGGACGCCGCACAGCTGGCGGAGTTCGCCGAGCTGATCGCCGACGAGGTCAACGTCCGCTCGGTGCAGTTCTCCGACCAGCCCGAGCGTTATGCCAGCCGCAACCTGACAGTCGTGTTCAAGGTGGCGGCGCCCCGTCTGGGCCCGGCCACCCAGGCGGCCGCGGCGGCGGCCAGGAAGGGTGACTGGGAGATCCTCGACGACGGCCGGGCCCGGGTCGGCGACAGCGTGCTCGAAGAGGGCGAGTTCGAGATGCGGGTGAGCCCTCTGGACGAGCGGACCACCCGCCCGCTTCCGGGCCGGGCCGGGGTCGTCGTGGTGGACATCGAGGTGACCGCCGAGCTGGCCGTGGAGGGCCGGGCCCGGGACCTGGTGCGGGAGGTGCAGCGCCTGCGTCGCGACGCCGGGCTCGACGTCACCGACCGGATCAGCCTGGAGCTGGCCGGCGGCGCGGAGGTCGAGGAGATGCTCGGCGCCCACCGCGGCTGGATCGCCGAGCAGGTGCTGGCCACCCACATCGATCTGGCCGGGCCGGACGCCACCGGGGGCCCGGGATGGAACCAGACGGTGCTGGCCGACGGCACCGCGGTGGGCATCCGCCTGGGGGCCTCCGGCCGCTGATCCTGCGGTGGCCGGCCGGCGGTCGAGGACCGGCCGGCCGGCGCCCGCTCAGGAGCTCTTCTTGGCCGCGGCCTTGCGGGCCGGGGCCCTCTTCACCGCAGCGGTGTCCGTCGCAGCGGTGTCCGTCGCAGCGGCCTCGGTCGGAGCGACCTCGACCGGAGCGGCGTCGACCGGAGCGGCGTCGACCGGGGCGGCGGCCGGAGTGGTGGCCGCGTCGTCGGGATCACCGGCGGGGGCCGACTCGGCGGGGGCCGGGGCCCGCTTGGCCGCCGCCGGACGCGACGTCGCGGCCTTCTTGGCGGTGGACTTCCTCGCCGGGGCCTTCTTGGCCGGGGCGGCCTTGGACGGTGCCTTCGCCACCGGGGCGGCCGCCTCCGGGGCCTCCGGTACGGACGCGGCGGAAGTGGCGGCGGCCTTGCGGGCCTGGGCCTTCCTGGCCGGGGCGGCCTCCGGGGCGGCCTCGGCAGCCACAGCCTTCTTGGCGGTGCGGGCGGCCGGGGCCTTCTTGGCCGGTGCCGCAGACTTCCGGGCCCGGGCCGGCGCCGGGGCGGCCGGGGCCGGAGCGGGGGCCGAACGGGCCGCCCGGGGTCGCCCGAGACGGTCGTCGATGCGGTCCAAGACGGTGGCCCGGGCCTTGCCGGCCAACTCCCGGTCGCGCACCTCCTGCAGCTCGTCGGGTTCCAGCTGGTTGAGCAGCGGGAGGATCTCCGAGACCCTCAGATCGTCGTAGTCCTCGATCGGGAACACGACCTCGTCACCCCAGTCGGCCCACTCCTCCTCGTCGTCCTCCGACCAGGTCCCGGCGGCGGCCGCCGGCCGGTCGGCCACCACCACGGGGTTGACCGCGGTGTCGGCCTCGGGGCGCCAGGCCTCGTCCTCGTCGTCGAAATCGCCCGTGCCCGACTCCCCCTCACCGGCGGTCGGGAGCGGGGCCCGCGATTCGAGCGAGCGGGCCAGCGGCTCGGCCGCCGGCCGGACGGTCACGGCCTCGGTCCGGGCGGTGTCGCCCCGGTCGTCGGCGCGCCCGGACGGCGACCCGGCGGACCGGCCCCGGACGGCCGGACGGGCATCCTCTGCCGGTCCGGAACCGACGACGCCGGCGCCGGCCAGTACCGCCGAGCGGCGGCGCGCCAGCCGGGCGAACACGAACAGCGCCAGGGCGGCCACCCCCGCGCACAGCATGGACAGGTAGATGAACCCGAGCGCGTCTTGCACGAACCCAAGGATCAAAAGCACCGCACTGGCGACCACCAAAGCGAGCGTCACGAGCAGGAGCACAGGATCACCTTCCGGGAACGGAACAACAACCCCCGCACCCTAGTGGGCCGGGCCCGAACAGTGGTGTTGCGACCGATTCCGACACCGTTTTCTCCGCCGCCGCAGGCCGACCAGCCGCCGGCTCAGCGCCTCCGGCGCAGGCGCCCACCGATACGGCGGTCCTCGTCGTAGTCGTCGCTGTCGTCGAAGAACTCGTCGAGGGCCTGCTCGTCACCGACCGCCCGCCGGTCGTCGGGGCGCACCGGCGCCGTCCTGGCCATCGGGGCGGCCGCCGACGGGGCGGCGATCTCCGCCCGCTCCTCGGGCGACGGGGACCACATCATGGTGTTGTGCGGTGACTCGGTCTCGGGCTGAGCCGGCTGCTCGGCCGGGGCGGGCTCCAGCGCCCCGCCGGCCGGCTGGCGGCCGCCGGCGACCTCCACGGGGCGGCTGGACGGCGCCGGCCACAGCACCCCGCCCCGCTCCACGGCCGCCAGGGCCTCGGTCAGCGAGGCCTGCAGGTGGGCCTTGTGCTCGTCGATCCACCTCTGGAGGGTCTCGACCTCCTGCTGGGCCTGGGCCCGGTTGGCCTCCAGCCGGCTGAGGTCGGCCCGGCACTCGGCGATGGTGTCCTCGAGGGTCTTGC
>JAKAXN010000342.1 GCA_021816565.1 Actinomycetes bacterium | reverse complement strand
GGTCAGCGGGGACGGCGGGGGCGGTCAATCCGTTGATTACCCCTTGTCCGATGACTGTGATGGCGCTACGTTGCACTTGAAGTCAAGGGGGATGGCAAAGGTGAGTCTTCTTCACGTCGAGGAGTTGTGGCAGGTAAAGGCGGCGTGCCGGGGTCCCCACACGTCGTTGTTCTTCCCGCCATCGCACTTCGAACGCAAAGACGACAAGGAGTACCGGGAGACCCAGGCCAAGTCCATCTGCGCCTCGTGCCCGGTCCGCAAGCCGTGCCTGGAGTACGCCCTGCGCATCCGGGAGCCCCACGGCATCTGGGGCGGGCTCAATGAGGCGGAGCGCCGGGCTCTCAGCCCCCACTGACCGCTCCGGCACCGGCCCCGGCCGAAGGTCCCGAGCACCCCGAATCGCCCCTGCGGAGCAACCCGCATGTAACCTGCGGTTCATGCCCCGTCCTGCGGACCCGGACCACCTGGAGTGGCGCTCGGCGCGGGTGGGGGGCCGCCGGGTCAACTACGGCGTAGGTGGCTGCGGGCAACCGGTTCTGTTCATCCACGGCTGGGCCCTGGGCCGGCGGGCCTACAAGCGGGCTCTGAAGCGCCTGGTGCGCATGGGCTGCCGGGTCTACGCCCCGGCCCTGCCCGGCTTCGGTGGCAGCGCCGGCCTGCCCGCCGGGCACGACCTCGGCGACTACGCCGCCTGGGTGGCCGGCTTCTGTGACGCCGTGGGCATGGACGACCCGGCGCTGGTGGCCGGTCACAGCCTGGGCGGGGCGGTGGCCACCCGCTTCGCCCACGACCATCCCGAGCGGGTGGCCCACCTGGTGTTGATCAACGCGGTGGGCGCCGCTGTCTGGAAGGAGGTGGCCGGCGAGGTGCGCTACCTGGCGGAACGGCCCCTCTGGGGATGGGTGGCCGATTTCTCCGTGGACATCGCCACCAGCGACGGGCTCGGAGCGACCCTGAAGGCCATCGGGGAGGACGCCGTGCCCAACGTGGTGCGCAACCCGGTCGGTCTGTGGCAGGCGGCCGGCCTGGCCCGGCGGGCCGATCTGCGGGCCGAGCTGGAGCGCCTCCGGGGCGACGGGATCCCGGTGACGGCGCTGTCGTCGAAGGGCGACCTGATCATCCCGGCCGCCAGCTTCGAGACGCTGTGCCGCACCCTGGGGGTGGCCGGGCAGGTGGTGCCGGGCCGCCACTCGTGGATGCTGGGCCGGCCCGACGATTTCGGCGAGGTGATGGCCGGGGCGGTGCAGGCCGCGGCCGGGACCGCCGCACCCCCGGCGCTGCGGCCGGCGGCCAACGAATAGGACGGCGGCGACGGTGTGCCCTGGGTAGCTGTCTGTCGCGCCGAGGACATCCCGGCCGGCCGGGGCTGGCCGGTCGCCGTTGGTCACCATCGCATCGCCGTGTTCCGCACCACCGGCGGCCTGAGGGCGGTCGACAACCGCTGCTCCCACGTGGGCAACCCCATCGACGACGGGTCGGTGTCGGGCGAGGTGATGACCTGCCCGTGGCACGGGTGGCGCTACGACCTGCGCACCGGCGACCACCTCACGGCCTTCGGGCACCGCAGCGGGCTGCGCACCTACCCGGTGCGGGCCGAGGGCGACGAGGTGCTGGTCGAGGTTGACTGACCTCGGCGAAAACGGGCTCCGCCGCCGGTGCCGCCCTGCCCCTCCCGCCGCCCGGGCCTGCGCGAAGCTCTAGCGACCATGACCCTCCTGCGGCGGATCCTCAAGAGGCTGTTCGGCTCGGTGGTCCTGGCGTCGGTGACCCTGGTGGGGGCTCCGGTGGTGTTCGGGGCCACGATCCTGGCCGGGCTGATCCTGCTGCCCCTGCCGGCGACCATCCCGCTGCCCAAGGCCAACCCGACCATCGTGCCCACGGTCATCTACGACCGTTACGGGCACCAGATCGCCACCCTGCAGCAGTTCGACCGCAACATCCCCTTCACCGACGCCCAGGTGCCGCAGGTGCTGAAGGAGGCGGTCATCGCCGACGAGGACGCCAACTTCTACCACGAGGGCGGGATCGACATAAAAGGGATCCTGCGGGCCGCCTACGCCGACATCCGCAACCAGGCCACGGTGCAGGGCGGCTCCACCATCACCCAGCAGTACGTGAAGCTGGCCTACACCAACGGCAGCCGGACCATCCTGCGCAAGATCCGCGAGGCCATCCTGGCCAACCAGCTGTCCCGGGAGGCCAACAAGGAGGAGATCCTCTACCACTACCTGAGCATCATCTACCTGGGCGACGGCAACTACGGGGCCGCCTCCGCCGCCGAGACCTACTTCCACGTGCCGATCAGCGCCCTCAACGCCTCGCAGGCCGCCACCCTGGCCGGGCTGATCCCGGCGCCCAGCGCCCGGGCCCCGGAGGAGCATCTGGCGGTGGCCGAGGTCGCCCGGGAGCTGGTGCTGAAGAAGATGTTCCAGCAGCACTACCTGACCGCCGACCAGTACCGGGCCGACCTGGCGGCCAGGCTGGCCGCGGCCGGGCCGACGGCCCCGCCCGGCGCCACCCTGGTGTACCCGCTGAAGCCCACCCCGACCAGGTACCCCGACTTCGTCAACTACGTGACCCTGTGGCTGGAGCAGCACTTCCCGCCGTCGGTCCTGCAGTCGGGCCTGCGGGTGCAGACCACCCTGGACCCGGCCATCCAGAACGCCGCCTACGCCGCCGTAGACGCCACCCTGCGGGGGTCGTCCTACCCGACCGACATGGCCCTGGCCTCGGTGCAGCCCCAGACCGGCTTCGTCGAGGCCCTGGTCGGCGGCCGCGGCTACGGGGGCAGCGGCCCGGGCCAGCAGGTCAACCTGGCCCTGGGCGGCTGCCTGCCGCCCATCCCGAAGGCCAGGGTGTACTCGCCGGCGCCGTGCTGGTCGGGCGGGATGATCGGCGGGGGCGGGGCCGGCCGCCAGCCGGGCTCGTCGTTCAAGGCCTTCACGCTGGCCGCGGCGTTCGAGAAGGGCATCCAGCCCTCGACCGTGTACCAGGCCCCGTTCATCTACCAGATCCCCGGCTGCAAGGTGCTCCCCGGCCAGCCGGCCAAGGCCTGCCAGGTCCACAACGACCCGGGGGAGGCCGGCGGGCCCCCGCAGGAGACCCTGGCCGAGGCCACGGCCCAGTCCACCAACACCGTCTACGCCCAGGTGGCCGACCAGGTCGGCTGCCCCAGGATCGCCTCGCTGGCCGCCAAGCTGGGGGTGGAGACGGCGTTCTACTCCACCCCTCCCTTCTACTACTGCGCCACTTACACCCTGGGTGAGCTCGGGGTGTCGCCGCTCGACATGGCGTCGGCCTACGGGGTGTTCGCCGACCACGGCCAGCGGGCCGCCCCCACCCCCATCCTGGAGGTGGTCAACGCCCAGGGCAAGGTCCTCGTCGACAACATCCGCCCGCTGCCGAAGACCACCACCGTCCTGCCGGCGGCGGTGGCCGACAACGTCACCAACACCCTCCAGGGGGTCATCACCAGCGGCACCGGCACCTCGGCCGCGCTGGGCCGGCCGGCCGCCGGCAAGACCGGCACCACCAACAACACCAGCGACGCCTGGTTCGTCGGCTTCACCCCGACGCTGTCCACCGCAGTGTGGATGGGCAACGAGAACAGCGACTCCACCTCCCTGGGGGCGGTGCGGGGCTGCCTGGTGAGCGGTGGCTGCTACACGGTGGGCCAGGTGTACGGGGCGACGTGGCCGGCGACCACGTGGAAGGAGTTCATGCAGGCCGCCCTGGCCAAGGTGCCGGTCACCCAGTTCAGCGCCCCGCCGCCGCTGGTGGCCCCTCAGGCCGCGGCCGCCCTGCAGGGGCCGTCCGCCCCGACCACCACCGCCATCGGCCCGGGCAGCCCCGACCCGGTGCAGCCCACCCCCTCGGGCGGTCCCTACTCGAGCCCACCGCCCACCCCGTCGGCCCCGCCCCCGGTGGTGGTGGCCCCGACGACCACCACGACGTCGCCGCCGTCGAGCACCACCACGACCACGCTGCCGGGCTCCGCCGGCACCACCGTTCCCGGCTCCGGCGGGACCGGCCCGCCGTCGGGCGGGTTCTTCGGCTTCTAGCGGCCCCGGGTTCCCCCGGCGGCCCGGCCGGTCAGTGCCGTCGGGTGCTGGTCAGTGCCGGCGGCGGCTGGCGTGCATGGCCCCGGCCCGGACCAGCACCCGGGTGGTGCTGACCCCGTCGCCGGTGCTGGTGACCTCGGTGCGCACGTCGCTCGGCGGCAGGGATTCGAGGTCGATGCCCCTGGAGGCCAGCAGGGCGGTGGCGACCAGCCGGGCCGTCTCGGCCACGTCGGGGGTCCCGCCGGGGGTGCTCTCCACCACGATCCAGTCGGTGTGGGCCACCCGGTTGTAGCGGGTCGGCTGCCAGTCGGTGTTGGGGGGCACCCGGCTGCCCCCACCGCGCTTGTGCTCGGTGAAGACGCCCCAGAGCATGAGCGTCGCCACCAACACCCAGCAAGCTGCGAAGCCGATGATCTCTGCCACTCCCATGGGCCCTCCCTCGGCTCAGGGTACCGCAGCTTTCTACGGAGGAGCCGGGGTGGTTGGCTTCAGTGGCCGCCGGCGAGGGTGCCGCCCGGGCAGGACAGCACCTTGCTGCAGGCGGCCTCGACGTAGGGGACGTAGTAGGCCCCGGAGCTGGTGAAGCCGAGCGGGGCGTAGGTGCGCGAGCCCACGGCCACCACCTGGCCCTTCTGGTTGACCACCGGGCCGCCCTGGAAGGCGGTGCCGATGGCGGTGTCCACCACCAGGCCGTTGGCCGAGGCGTCGACCACGAAACCCTGCGTGAGCGAGGCGCCGGCCGTGCCCAGGCCCGACACCGCGAACAGCCGGTCGCCCGGCTGCGGCGCCGGGTTGGTGGGCGCCGCGGTCAGGGCGGTGAGGCCGCCCCTGGGCATGACCAGCAGCGCCAGGTCGTACTGGGGGTCCCAGGTGCGCACGGTGACGGGGGTGTCGGTGCTGCCCTGCCGCACGTACACCGGGGGCCCGGGGGAGCGGGTGGCGGCCGCCACCGTGGTGTAGGAGGTGATCAGCAGCGACTGCGACGGGCTGGAGGAGATGACGAAGGCGGAGCCCACCGACGGCTGCCCGTTGGCGTCGAGGGTGTGGACGAAGAACACCGACGGCGCCAGCTGCTTGGTCAGGGTGGCCAGCTGCGTCGGTCCCACCTGCAG
>JAKAXN010000341.1 GCA_021816565.1 Actinomycetes bacterium | reverse complement strand
CGAGCGGGCCGCCCGGCTGGTCGGCAGCGACTACGTCGATGTGCAGATCTCCATCGACGGGGCCGACGAGGCCACCAATGACGCCGTCCGGGGCCGGGGAAGCTACGCCGCGGCCCGCCGGGCCATGGACCATCTGGCGGACGCCGGGTTCGGGGAGTTCAAGATCTCGGTGGTCATGACCCGCCACAACATCGCCCAGCTGGACCGCTTCCACCAGCTGGCCGAGGGCTACGGGGCCCAGCTGCGGCTGACCCGGCTCCGCCCGTCCGGGCGCGGCGCCGACTCGTGGGGCGAGCTGCATCCCACCAAGGACCAGCAGATCGAGCTGTACCGGTGGCTGGTGGAGCGGCCCGGTGTTCTGACCGGCGACTCGTTCTTCCACCTGTCGGCGCTGGGAGAGCCGTTGCCGGGCCTCAACCTGTGCGGCGCCGGCCGGGTGGTGTGCCTCATCGACCCGGTGGGCGATGTGTACGCCTGCCCGTTCGTCCTGCACCCGGAGTTCAAGGCCGGCAGCGTGCGCGACCCGGGCGGGTTCACCTCGGTGTGGCGCCGCTCCGAGCTGTTCAGCGAGCTGCGCCAGCCGACCTCGGCTGGGGCGTGCGCGTCGTGCGGGTCCTTCGACGCCTGCCAGGGAGGGTGCATGGCCGCCAAGTTCTTCACCGGTCTGCCCCTGGACGGTCCGGACCCGGAGTGCGTGATGGGCCACGGCGAGGCCCTCCTGGCCGGGGTGCCGGCCGGCGCGGCCCCCTCCCCCGGTCCGGGACACTCCGTGCCGATCACCTTGTCGTCGCGCCGGCGCTGACCGGCGGGCCACGGTGGAGCTGTCCGGTCTGACCTGGACCGAGGTGGCGGCCCGGGCGCCGGGGAGCCTGCTGGCGGTGCCGGTCGGCTCGACCGAGCAACACGGGCCCCACCTGCCTCTGTCCACCGACACCCGCATAGCCGCCGAGCTGTGCCGCCGGCTGGCCGCGGCCCGACCTGATGTGTTGGTGGCACCGGCCGTGGCCTACGGCTCGAGCGGCGAGCACGCCGCCTTCGCCGGCACGGTCTCGGTCGGGGCAGCCGCGCTGGAGTCGCTCCTGGTGGAGCTGGGCCGCTCGGCCGACCACTTCGCGGCGGTGGTGTTCGTTTCGGCCCACGGGGGCAACGCCCGGCCGGTGCGACGGGCCACGGCGGTGCTGGAGTCGGAGTCCAGGCGGGTCCGGGCCTGGATGCTGCCCGCCCCCGGTCCCGGTTCCGACGCCCACGCCGGCCACACCGAGACCTCGGTGCTGCTGGCCATCCAACCGGACGCGGTGCGCCCCGGCGCCGCGGCCGGTTGCACCACTCCCCTGCCGGAGCTGATGCCGCTATTGGCCCGGGCCGGCGTGGCGGCCGTCAGTCCCAGTGGGGTGCTCGGAGACCCGACCGGATCCAGTCCCGAGGCCGGCCGGCGCATCCTCGAGCTGTGGGAGTCGGCCCTGCTGGCGGACCTCGACGGATGGCCGTGACCCGGGTCGCCGTCGTGACCGGGGCGGCCCGGGGCATCGGGGCCGCCACCGCCCGCCTCCTGGCCGACGGCGGCTGGAGCCTGGTGCTGGTCGACCGCTGCGCCGACGACCCGGCCCTCGGTTACCCGCTGGCCTCCCGGGCCGACCTCGAGCGGGTGGCCCTGGACTGCGGGGGTCCGGGCCGGGCCGAGCCGGTGGTGGCCGACGTTCGCGACCAGGCGGCCCTCGACGCCGCCGTCGGCCTCGCCGTGGACCGCTTCGGGGGCCTGGACGCGGCGCTGGCCATCGCCGGGGGGATCGCCGGCGGGGTGGAGGCGTGGCGGACCGGCGACGAGCTGTGGGACACCATGATGGGGGTCAACCTGGAGGGCGCGTGGCGCCTGGCCCGGGCCGCGGTACCGGCCCTGCTCGACCGCCCGGCCCCCCGCCAGGGACGGTTCGTGGCCGTGGCCTCCGCCGGCGGCACGGTGGGCCTGTACCTGCTGGCCGCCTACAGCGCGGCCAAGCACGGGGTGGTGGGACTGGTCCGCAGCCTGGCCGCCGAGCTCGGCCCCCACGGCATAACCGCCAACGCGGTGGCCCCCGGCTCCACCGCCGGGGCCATGCTCGACGCCACCGCCGCGGTGTACGGGCTGGATGGCAGCGGCGAGTTCGCCCAGCACCACATGCTCCCGCGCATCCTGCAACCGGCCGAGCCGGCGGCTCTCCTGGCCTGGCTGTGCGGCCCCGAGAGCAGCGGGATCACCGGGGCCGTGCTGCCCGTCGACGCCGGCATGACGGCCCGCTGAGTGGCCGGGCGGCCGCTCCCCCCGGACTTCCTGCTGGCATTCGACCCGGCGGTCCGCCGCCCCCGCCGGGGGGTCCTGATCGGTGGGGCCCCCATCCGGGTGCTGAAGCTCACCGGGGCGGGGGCCGACCTGGTGGACCGCTGGCAGTCGGGCCGGCCCGTGGGCCGGGCCGCCGGGGCCGGGGCCCTGGCCGCCCGGCTGGTCGACGCCGGGTTGGCCCATCCCCGCCCCGGACGCCGGGCCGGGGCACCGACCGCGGCGGTGGTCATACCGGTGCGCGATGACCCCGGCGGCCTCGCCGTCACCCTGGACTCGCTGGCCGCCACGGCCCCCGGGCTGGCCGTGGTGGTGGTCGACGACGGGTCCCGCCGGCCGGTGACGGCCGGCCCGCCACCGGGCCGCGCCGGGCCCGACGGTGAGGGGGCGGCCCGGCCCCTCATCCTGCGCCGGACCGTGCCCGGGGGCCCGGCCGCGGCGCGCAACACCGGGTGGCGGGCCGCCGGAGCGGCGGAGGTGTTCGTGTTCGTCGACGCCGGTTGCACCCTGCCGGCCGGGTGGCCGGCGGCTCTGCTCGGCCACTTCGCCGATCCGGGGCTGGCCGCAGCGGCGCCCCGGGTGCGCAGCCGCCCCGTGGGCGGGGCGCCGGCCGGGCTGGTCCTCTACGAGGAGCTCCACTCGCCCCTGGATCTGGGACCGGCCCCGGCCCCGGTCAGGCCGGGCGGGGCGGTCGGCTACGTCCCCTCGGCGGTGCTGGCGGTCCGCGCTGCGGCGCTGGCCGAGGCGGGTGGCTTCGACGAGGGCTTCCGCTTCGGCGAGGACGTGGACCTGGTGTGGAGGCTGGCGCAGACCGGGTGGCGGGTCCGCTACGACCCGGCCGTGCAGGCGACCCACCCGGTGCGCCCCAGCTGGCCGGCCTGGGCCCGCCAGAGGTTCCATTACGGCCGCTCGGCCGCCCCGCTGGCCGCCCGCCACGGCCGGGCCGCGGCCCCGCTCGCGGTGTCACCGTGGAGCGCCGCGGTGTGGGGCTTGGCCGCCGCCGGGCGGCCCGCCCCGGCGGCGGTCCTGGCGGTCGGCAGCGCCGCCGCCCTGGCCCGCCGGGCCGGGTCCGACCGGGCCACGGCGGCGGCCCTGTTCCGCCTGGCGTGCACCGGCCACGCCCGGGCCGCCGGCCCGCTCGCCGGGGCCCTGCGCCGGGCCTGGCTGCCGCCCGGCCTGGCCGCTGCCGCCGTGGCCCACCGGTGGGGGGACCGGCGGGCCCGGAGCGCTTCGGCGGCGGCCCTGGTGGCCGCCCTGCTGTCAGGCGGGCTGTGGGAGTGGTCCGTCCGCCGCCCGGCCACCGGCCCGCTGCGCTGGGCCGGCTACCGCCTGGCCGATGACCTGTCGTACCAGGCCGGGGTGTGGTCGGCGGTGGTCGAGGCCCGTTCGGCGGGAGCCCTGCTCCCCAGGTGGTGACGGCCGGCGGCCGCCCTCAGGCGGCCACCACCTTCTCCAGGGCGGTCAGGCCGTCGTCGAGGTGGACGAGGAGGCGCTGCAGGTGCGGGACGGTCCGCCGGCAGCCGGTCAGGCCGAACTCCATGTTGCCGTTGTAGCTGGTCACGGTGATGTTGAGGGCCTGGCCGTCGGTGGGGATGGACATCGGGTAGATCCCCTCCAGGCGGGCCCCGTTCCAGTACAGCGGCTCGGCCGGGCCGGGGATGTTGGAGATCACCACGTTGAAAGCCGGGTTGGCCAGGCGGCGCACCCCGGGGAGCATGGCCAGGATCATCGGTGACATGGCGATGGCGCTGGTGACCGTCACCTGGGTGGCGGTCATGGAGCGCATGCCGGCCTTGCCGTCCTCCATGGACCGGTGCACCGCGGCCAGCCGCTCGGCCGGGTCGTCGAGGTCGGTGGCCAGGTTGCACAGGAGCGCCCCCACCGCGTTGCCGCCGACGTCGGAGCCGGCCTGGCGCAGCGACACCGGGGTCATGGCCACCAGCGGGTCGTCGGGCAGGGCGTCGAGGTCGAGCAGGTACTGGCGCAGGGCGTGACTGCACATGGCGAGGACCACGTCGTTGACCGTGGTGCCGGTCTGGGAGGCCACGGTCCGGATCCGCTCCAGGGTCCAGGACTGGGCGGCGAAGCGGCGGGCGCCGGTGATCGGCTGGTTGAGGATGGTCTTCGGCGCCAGGGAGGGCAGATGGGAGCTGGAGTCGATCAGCGCCTTCACCGCCGCCTTGCCGGCGATGGGACCCAGCCCGGCCAGCTCCAGGGTGGTCCGGGCCGCCGACACCGGGACGTCGAGCAGGCCGGCCAGCCCCTTGGACGACGGCTGGGCCCGCCGGCCCGGCTGGGTCGACCACGGCATCGGCATGTCCCGGGTGTCGGGGTCGGTGCTGAGCGTCTGGGCCAGCAGCCGCAGGGCCGACACCCCGTCCATCAGCGAGTGGTGGATCTTGGAGTAGACGGCGAAGCGGTCGCCTTCGAGGCCCTCGATCAGGTGGGCCTCCCAGAGCGGCCGGTGGCGGTCGAGGAGGGTCCCGTGCAGCCGGGACGCCAGAGCCAGCAGCTCCCGCACCCGTCCCGGCCGGGGCAGGGCGGAATGGCGGATGTGGTGCTCGAGGTCGATGGAGCTCTCCTGCTGCCAGCTCCATGCCCCCAGGCTGGTGGCCGGCCGGTAGGGCCGCCGGCGGAACAGGGGGGCCACGTCGTCGGCGTGGACGACCTGCTCGTAGAGAGACGGGAGGAAGTCCTCACCGGCTCCGGGGGGCAGGTGGAACAGCTGCAGCCCTCCCACGTGCATCGGCTGCTCCCGACGCTCGGCCAGCAGGAACATCGAGTCGTTGAGAGGCATAGGTGCCACAGCTGGTCTCCCCTGTGTCGGTCAGGCAGTGATCTCTAGAGTTCGCCGGCCGGTCC
>JAKAXN010000340.1 GCA_021816565.1 Actinomycetes bacterium | reverse complement strand
GACCGCTCCGACCGCCGACCCCGAAGCGCCCATCAGCATCCCGGAGCTGTCGATCGCCACGTGACCCACGGGATCGGTCAGGACCCCGAAGATCGCCGACGCTTCGGCGGCGATGGCGCGCTGTACTTCCAGTCGTTCCACGGCGCGGAGTCTAGGTATCCGGAGAGGGGAAAGGGGCAGCCTCTCTGCCGCGGCGGGTCCGGCGCGAGGGGCCGGCCGGTGCAGCCCGCGGTGGCCGGCCGGTGCAGGCGGGCGTGTGGCCGGCCACCGCGGTGGTCCCGCTGGAGGTCAGGCGATGCGCCAGCTCAGGGTGCGCCGCCCCGACCCGGGGACGAACAGATCGCCCATGCCGTCCAGCTTGGTCATGTAGCGGGGGTCCTTGGCCAGGGCCTCCTCGGCCGCCTCGAAGGTCGGCATGTCGGGCTGGGTCACCACCCACCCGACCGATCCGAACCCGCCGGCCACCCCCCGGCCGAAGATCACCGCCCGGCCGATGATGTCGGCCACCAGGTCGGCCATCCCCACGCTCCAGTCGAGGGCGTCGGCGAATCGGGCGTTGCCGATCTCGGCGGTGATCACCGAAGCCACCGCGCCGGTCCCGGCCCGGCGGTAGTCACCGCCGGAGGTGTGGAGGATCTCGAGGGCCTGATCGACGGGCGGACCGGCGGCCAGGGGGCGCATCTCGCCCAGCCGGGCCAGGTACTCGTCGTCGTCGAGGAGAGAGGACGTGGTGGCGTAGAACTCCGTCATGGACTGGACCATGGTGGTGAAGGCCAGCGTCCCGAGCGCATCGCCCTGGAACACCGACCAGAGGGACAGGGACAGGCCGGTCTTGCGGCCCACCAACTCGGCCGTCGCAACGGCCGCGGCGCGGCACTGCCGGGGATCACCGGTCATGGAGACCGTCCGGGTGAAGAGAAACATCGTTGCACCCCCTTACGAGCGGGTCGCCCGGTCGCTTCCACCGGGCGACGTCAGCATCTTCCACCCGGGGGGCGGCCCGCCGTCAGGGAAAATGCCAAAAGGACATTCCTGGGCGTCCGGCGGGGGGCTCAGGCCGGGCTCAGGCCAGACCCTTGAGCATCAGGTTCCAGTACATCAGGGGGAGGGCCCGGCGCTTGAAGGCGTTGAACTCCCGGATCTCCTTCTGGGTGTTGATCACCGGGAGCGTCGGGTGGGGCTTCATGGTGTAGTCGAACTCCGCCAGTAGCAGCTGGCTGCGCGACGTGGTGAGGGGCAGGAGGCGTAGCCGTCGTAGCTGGCCGGCATGGGCTGGCCGGCCATGGTGGCCAGCAGGTTCGCCACCACGACCGGCGCCTGCTTGCGGACGGCCGCCCCGGTCTTGGAGTTGGGCGACGAGCCGGCATCGCCCAGGCTGAAGACCGTCTCGTATCGGTTGTGGCGCATGGTGTTCTTGTCGATGTCCACGTAGCCCCCCGGGTTGGCCGGGTCGGCCAGCGGGCCCTGCTTGATCCACGCCGGAGCACTCTGGGGCGGCACCAGGTGCAGGAAGTCGTAGGAGAGGTTGAACTTGGTGTCCCCGCCGTTGCTGCGGTCGGCCACCACCACCTCCCGGGCGTCGGGGTTGATCTCGACGGCCTCGTGCTGGAGGCGGACGTCGATGCCGTAGCGGGCGGCCACCCCGGAGAGGACCTCGGCGAACTCCGGCACCCCGAACATGCCCGGGGTGGGCAGGACCAGCACCATGTTGATGCTGTCCAGGACACCCTGCTTCCGCCACCAGTCAGCGGCCAGGTAGGCGATCTTCTGCGGTGCGCCGGCGCATTTGATCGGGCCCGACGGCATGGTGAACACCGCCGTGCCGCTCCTCATCCCCCGGATCATCTCCCACGTCTTCGGGGCCAGGTCGAACTGGTAGTTGCTCGAAACCCCCCCCGTGCCCCAGGGTCTCGGCCGATCCGGGGAGGCGGTCCCAGTCGAGGCACAGGCCCGGGCAGACGACCAGGTAGTCGTAGCCGAGCACCTGCCCGTCGGAGAGCCCGACGGTCCGGTTGTCGGGGTCGATCTCCCTCGCTGCGGCCCGGACCCACCTGACCCCCCTGGGCATGACCGCCGCGGCCGGCCGGACCGATGCCGCCAGCGGCGCCCGGCCGCCGCCCACCAGGGTCCACAGCGGCTGGTAGTAGTGCTTGTCGGACGGCTCGACGACCGTCACGTCCTCCTGGCCGGCCCGGCGTAGCCGGGCCGCCACCGTCAGGCCCGCGGTGCCACCGCCGATCACCACGACCCGGGACCGACTGGTCGAGTTCACCATGATCTCCCTCCCCCGTTTCCGACCCACCCGCCGCACCGGAGCGGCGGGAAATGTACGGACAATACGCACATCCTGGGCACGGGTGCCCCGGTTGTCAAGGTTCCCGACCGGCGACCCGCCCATCCGGAAAAACGGACCCGGGTGGTTTGAGCGTTGTGCCCGGGCGGATATCATCGGTTGCAGGATCTTGGAGTCCGGACATGGGGAGGCTCTGCGGTGGGTTACGAGCTCAAAGTCACAACCGGTGATGTTCACGCCAAGGCGGCCACGGTGCAGTCCCAGGCGGCCGAGCTCGAGTCGCAGGTGGCCAAGCTCACCTCCGACATGCAGGCCCTGGCCGAGACCTGGACCGGCTCGGCGTCGGCGGCGTTCCAGAGCCTGTACGAGGGCTGGAAGGGCCAGGCCCGCCAGATCCAGTCGCAGTTGGAGCAGATCGGCCGCTCGCTCAATTCGGTCGGGACCAACTACGACACCGTCGAAGCTCAAAACGTCACGGCCCTGCGCTAGCACGCCCCGGCGCCCCGGCCCACCCGGCGGGGGCAGGAGTTCGATCAGATGACGACTTTTCGGGCCGACCTGGACCAGATGGTGAGTCTGGCGTCGAGGCTGGCGGTGGTCAAAGCGGCCCTCGAGGACGAGGGCCACGGCAGCCTGGACGCCTCCGCTCTCGGCGACGCCGACGCGGTCAGCGCCATGGCGGGTTTCGTGTCCGGGTGGTCCCACGGCCGGTCGGAGATCACCGCCGGCGTCGAGACCGTGCGGGCCGCCCTGAAGGGTGCATCGGACACCTACCGGGGCAGCGACCAGGGCATGGCGGCCAAGCTCAAGCCCGCCGGGAGCTGATCGCTCCCGCCGGGGCCGGTCATGACCGGCCCCACTCGGTGACCTCCGGGTCGCCGGCCAGGACCCGCCTGGTGGCCCGCAGCCGGATGGCCAGCTGGGCCCGGAACCTCTCCTCGGGGTCGTCCAGGTCCAGGCCCGACGCGGTGGCTATCCGCTGCAGGCGGTACCGGAGGCTGTTGGGGTGGACCTGCAGGCGCTGCGCCGCCCGGGGGATCGAGCAGCCGGTGTCCAGGTAGGCGCCGAGGGTCTCCACCGGGTCGAAGGTCATGGTGGCGGCCGCCTCCTCCAGCCGCGACAACGGTTCCTCGAAATCCGCGTCCCCCGCCTCCGCCCCGGGGAGGAACAGCCGGTGGATGCCGAGCGAGTCGAACGACAGCTCGTCGCGCCCCAGAGCCACCGCGATGCGGGCGGCCATGGCCGCCTCCCGGTAGGAGCGGGCGGCATCGGAAGGGACGCTCACCTCGGTGCCCACCCCGAGCACCACCCGGTCGGAGCCGGGCCGCGCCGCCGCCTCCAGCAGGGGGCGCAGGCCGGAGACCTCCCCCGGGCGGACCAGCGCCACCGTGGCCTCGCCGGCCAGCCCGGCCGTCACCCCGGCCCGGTGCCAGCGGTCGAACGGCTCGCCGCCGGCCGGAGCCGGCCCCGGGCCGACCCGGCAGGCGTAGGCCACGACCCGGGCCGAACCGCCCCGCCATCCGAGCAGCGCCGCGCTGCGTTCGAGCTCCGGGCCGTTCAGCCGGCCGGTGACCACCTGGCTGACCACGGTGGAGCGCAGCTGGACGGCCATCATGCGGTCCTCGTACTCCTGCTGGAACGCGAACGACAGCGGGACCTCGAGGGAGGTGAGGGCCCGGATCTGCTCCCGGGTGGGGTTGGCCACATCGAGCAGCGACGCGTAGCCGAGGCAGCGGTCCAGGCCCAGGCGCATCATCAGGCGGGCCCCGGTGGCCGGAACGCCCAGTCGGACAGCCTGGGGCACCCCCGCCTGCAGGGCGGTGGCCAGGCGGGACAGCCGCCCGGGGGTCAGGATCTGGGCCAGCCCGGCAGGCGGGCTGCCCGGATCGCCGGACCACCGGAGCGGCTCGAAGTCCGGGCTCTCCACCAGCACCGCCCGCTGGGTCGAGCCGGCCACGTGGTCGAGCAGCCGGTTGACCCTCCCGTCCGCCTGGCGCTCGGCCGACCCCGGGGCGGACTCCCCGGGGTCGGGGCCGCTGCGCTCGAGCATCTGCTGGCGCATCCGCACCGCCTGGCGGTGGGTGGCCAGCCGGGTCTCGTGGCGGCGGCGCAGCGAGGCCAGCACCGGCGGGGGCAGCGCCAGGCCCTCGGCCGCGGCCAGGGCCCGGGCCAGCAGCTCCGGCCGCTGGACCTGCTCGAGCAGGTGGTCGAGGGCGAAGGACCGGCCCCAGGCCCCGGACAGGTCCATCTCGAGGCCGTCGGCGGCCAGCACGTCGTGACCGAAGACGGCCATCAGCCCGCCCGTGACCGCCCAGGAGTCGATGACCACGCAGGTCCAGTGGCGGGCGCCCAGGTCGGCCAGGCGGGGGGCCCCGCCGTCGTGGATCTCCGGGCAGGCGGCCCCCCGCCCGGAGTCGACGACCAGCATCCGCAGCTGGCCCACGCTCTCCGAGGCGGTCCGCTCCGCCGCCTGCAGGATGGGTAGCGGGCCGCCGCTGCGGTGCACCAGCTGCACCGGGCCGTCGACCGGCCAGCCCTGCTCCTCGATGGCCAGGACCAGCCCGGCCCCCTCGGCCGCCCCCGAGTGCACGACCACCACCCGGTCGCCGTTGGCCAGGGCCAGGCCCACCTCGGTGGCCACCGCGACAGGGATGGCCTCGGCCCGGCTGATCAGAACCCGTCGCTGCCCGGCAGTAGTAGAGATCCACGAAAATTAGCGCGGCAATCGTGGATCCCCACGTTGACCACCCGCTCCGCCGAGAAGAGACTGACCCGTACGACCGATTCTCGAATGGGGGGACCATGCGGAACATGGTTGAAGCTCACAACCGGGTGAAGGACTTCGACTGGGAGCCCAGCTACGCCGAAAAGCCGGTGCGCTACCCGACCAAGTACAAGA
>JAKAXN010000339.1 GCA_021816565.1 Actinomycetes bacterium | reverse complement strand
GCCGCCGGTCGCCCCACCGAGAGGCGCCGCAGGAACAGGTAGGTGCCGCCTATGGCCGCCACCCAGGTGAGGAGGATCACGAAGGCCGGGGCCCACCGCAGGGGCAGGATCCAGTACGGCACGGACAGCGGGTCGAGCATGCCGGCGTTGGGCAGGGATCCGAGCGGGCCTCCGCCCGACTGCAGGCTCTGCCAGTTGGGCAGGTGCCCGCTGAAGATCTGGTGGCGGATGTAGGCGGCCGACGGAAGGACGCTGTCGATGGTGTCGGACTGGCACAGCTCGTGGCCCGCCGCTTCGTTGCCGGCCGCCGCCCACGGCAGGAAGTTGGTGAGCGAGTTGACCGATATCAGGGTCCGGGAGCCGACCAACGACGGCCCGAGGCAGAACGCCGCGGCGCCGGCGGTGAGCGCCGGCACGTACCAGTCCCGCCAGGAGCGCCGGGGGGACCGGCGCCGGGCGGTCACCACTTGGCCCGGTGCCGCTCCATCACGCCGAACGCCTCGTCGTGCGCCGACAGCTCGACCCCGCCGGGGAGCACGCCGCTGAAGCGGCCGAACGGCTGCAGGTAGTCACTGCTGATCAACCCGAGGCTCTCCCGCCGGGAGCGGCGGGCCTCCTCCTCGAAGCGCAGCAGCGTGCCGTCCGCCCCCCACAGCTCGCTCAGGTCGGCGGCGAAGCGCACCGCCGGGACCTCGGTCGGCCGGCCCGCCACCCAGACGGTGCGCTCGCTCATGGTCGCGGCGTCGTGCACGCCGCTCACCAGGTTCCACACCACCGGCCATCCGTCCACCGACGTCCCCACCCCGGCGGACCACTCCCATGCGGTGTCACGGGCGTGGTACCCGGCCGACTCGTCGAGCAGCCCGAGGGCCGACACCGTGCGGACCTCCATGCCCACGGTCAGGTGACCGTCGGCCCGGACGGGCAGCTTCTTGGTCCAGATGTAGGAGCGGCCGTGGGGGCTCACGACCTCGACCGCCTCGCCCGCCGGGGTCAGGGCCAGCTCCAGGCGTATGGGGCCGGAGCGCACCCGTAGCGCGTGCTCGGTGACCGAGATCCGCCGGGACCCGCCGGGTCGGGTCTCGGTGTCGAGGGAACCGGAGCGGCGGTCCCACAGCGCCCAGAACGACTGAGGGACGGGGCCCACCCGGACCGCGCCGGCGCAGAGCATCACGTCGGCGCCGAACACGCCGACGTAGCGCCACCGCTTGAGCGGGCGCAGCCCCTGCCTGGGCGGCATCGGGTCGGGGGGGACCACCACGGCGGGCGGGCGCCGGGTCGGCGCCCGCCACGGGCGGATGGTCAAGCACCCCCGCCCGGGTCGAATTCGAGGACGACCTTCACGTCCCCGGGCCGGCGCTCGTAGGCGCTGCGCCAGTCGCCCAGGGGCACCCGGCGGCTGATGACCCGCCCCAGCCAGTCCCCGTCGGCGTCGGCCAGGGCCTTGGCCCCCGCCTCGTAGTGGCGGCGGTTGGCGTTGACCGAGCCGAACACCACGTCGTTCTCGAGGACCATGCGCCGGTTGAGCAGGCCCACGTCGACGGGGATGTCCCGCCCCCCGGAGGACACCCCGGTGAGGCAGACGATCCCGTTGGCCCCGGCGTGATCCATGACATCGAAGATGAGCGGTCCCACCCCGGTGCACTCGATGGCCACGTCGGCCTCCACGCCGACGTCGGCGACCGACCCGTGGTGGTAGTGGGCCCCGAGGGCGGCGACCAGCTCCGGCTTGGGCCCGTCGGTCACCTGGTCCAGCACGTGGACCTCCATGCCCCGCTGCACCCCCAGCAGGGCGGCCAGGAGCCCTATGGGCCCTGCGCCGGTCACCAGCACCGTTTGCGGCTTCCACTCGGCCCGGGTGCCGATCCGCTCGATGTGGTCCCATGCCTTGGCCACCACCGTGGTCGGCTCGAGCAGGACGCCCAGGTTGCCGAGCCGGGAGTCCACCTTCAC
The DNA here is from genome assembly GCA_021816565.1 of Actinomycetes bacterium. The sequence continues at coordinate 3,241 of JAKAXN010000339.1, read as the reverse complement.
CACGAAGTCCGAGGTGATCCGGTAGCGCTCCCGGGCGTAGCCGTGGTGCTCCTTGATGCCCCACTCGGTGTACTTGCCGTTGCGGCACATGTCCCACTCGCCCGCTGCGCAGTTCGAGCAGGGGACCGGGTCCGGCCTACGGACGATGGCCACCACCAGGTCGCCGGCGGACAGGCCCGACCCGTCGGGCGCTTCGAGCACCTCGCCGAGCGACTCGTGGCCGATGGCCAGGCGCTCCTCGCCGGGCGGGGCCCAGCCGTACTCGCCGCCGATGATCTCGAGGTCGGTGCCGCACACACCGACGGCGCGGGTCTTGACCAGCACCGGCCCGTCCGAGTCGGGGGGTTCGGGCAGGTCGGTCAGATCGACCGTACCTTCCTTGAGGGGCAGAACCGTCACAGCTCGCATGGATGGCAAGCTAGTTCCGTGAGAGTCCCGAGGCCGTGCACACACTCGAAGACGGGGACGGCGCGTGGCTGACCGGTTGGGACCCCAGGTGATCCGGCCCGGCCGGCTCCTGGTGGCCAACCCCCTGCTGCCCGACCCCAACTTCGACCGGACGGTGGTCATGGTCCTGGCTTACAGCGAGGAGGGGGCGCTCGGGCTGGTGCTCAACCGGCCGTCGGACACGGAGGTGGGGGCGCCGCTGGAGTCGTGGGAGGAGCTGGCCAGCGCCCCGGCGGTGCTCTTCGTCGGGGGCCCGGTGCAGCACCAGTCGGTTATCTGCCTGGCCCGGCCGGAGCGGCCGGACGCCACGGCCACGGTGGAAGGCTTCACCCCGGTCACGCCGGAGGTCGGAACCCTGGACCTGGACCTCGACCCGGGCCTGGTGGGACCGGCTTTCCGGCAGGTCCGGATCTTCGCCGGGTACGCCGGTTGGTCGGCGGGTCAGCTGGAGAGCGAGATAGACGCCGGCGCCTGGTGGGTGGTCGACGCCGAGGCGGAGGACCCCTTCTCGGTGGACCCGGACAACCTCTGGAAGCACGTCCTGCGCCGCCAGCCGCCTCCGCTGGCCTACGTCGCCTGGTTCCCGGACGACCCGGCCGACAACTGACCCGGCCGACAACCGAGCCGGCCGGCCACCGAGCCGGCCGGCAGTGCGGTCAGTCCCGGGGTGGCCGGCTGGCCGAGCGGCGCCGGGCCCGCTCGGACTGGTCGAGGATCACCTTGCGCAGCCGCACCACCGAGGGGGTCACCTCGACGCATTCGTCCTCGCGGATGAACTCGAGGGCCTGCTCCAGGGAGAGCTGCAGCGGCGGGACCAGCTTCACCGTCTCGTCGGAGGCGGCGGCCCGCATGTTGGTCAGCTTCTTCTCCTTGGTCGGGTTGACGTCCATGTCGTCGGACCGGGCGTTCTCACCCACGATCATGCCCTCGTACACCTCGACCCCGGGACCGACGAACATGGCGCCCCGCTCCTGCAGGTTGGTGAGCGCGTAGGCGGTGGTCGGGCCGCGACGGTCGGCCACCATGGAACCGTTGGGGCGGGTGCGCAGCTCACCGTGCCAGGGCTCGTAGCCCTCGAACACGTGGTGCAGCTGCCCGGTGCCACGGGTCTCGGTGAGGAACTCGGTGCGGAAACCGATCAGGCCGCGCGAGGGGACCAGCCACTCCATGCGCACCCAGCCGGTGCCGTGGTTGACCATGTCCTCCATGCGGCCCTTCCGCAGCGAGAGCAGCTGGGTGACCACCCCCATGAAGTCCTCGGGGACGTCCACGCTGACCCGCTCCATCGGCTCGTGGAGCTTCCCGTCGATCTCCCGGGTCAGGACCTGCGGCTTGCCGACGGTCAGCTCGAATCCCTCCCGGCGCATGATCTCGACCAGGATGGCCAGGGCCAGCTCGCCCCGGCCCTGGACCTCCCAGGTATCGGGCCGGTCGGTGGGCAGGACCCGGACGCTGACGTTGCCGATCAGCTCGGCGTCGAGGCGGCTCTTGATCAGCCGGGCGGTGAGCTTGTTGCCCGGGGCCTGCCCGTTGACCGACCGGCCGGCCAGCGGGGAGGTGTTGACCCCGAGGGTCATGCCGATGCTGGGCTCATCGATGGCGATCACCGGCAGCGGCCGGGGATCGCCGGCATCGGCCAGGGTGTCGCCTATCATGATCTCCGGGATGCCGGCCACGGCGATGATGTCACCCGGTCCGGCGCCTTCGGGCGGGGCGTCGACCCGGTCCAGGGCCTCGGTGACGTAGACCTCGGAGAGCCTGACCCGCTCCACGGTGCCGTCGTGGCGGCACCACGCCACCGAGTCGCCCTTGCGGACGTAGCCGTTGCGGATGCGGCACAGCGCCAGGCGGCCCACGTAGGGGGAGGCGTCGAGGTTGGTGACCAGCGCCTGGAAGGGGTGGCCCTCCTCGTAGGTGGGCGCCGGAATGCTCTCCACCAGCAGATCGAGCAGGACCTTGAGGTCGGGGCTGCCGGACACGTCCTCGGGGGCCATGGCGGCCTGGCCGGCCCGGGCGTTGCAGTAGACGATGGGGAACTCGATCTGGCTCTCGTCGGCGCCCAGGTCCATGAACAGCTCGTACACCGCGTCGATGACCTCGGCTGGCCGGGCGTCGGGCCGGTCGATCTTGTTGATGACGCAGATCACCGGCAGCCGGGCCTCGAGGGTCTTGCGCAGCACGAAGCGGGTCTGCGGCAGGGGGCCCTCGCTGGCGTCGACGAGCAGCAGCACGCCGTCCACCATGGTCAGGCCCCGCTCCACCTCGCCGCCGAAGTCGGCGTGACCGGGGGTGTCCACGATGTTGATCGTGAGGTCGCCGTAGCGGACCGCGGTGTTCTTGGCCAGGATCGTGATGCCCTTCTCCCGCTCGAGGTCCATGGAGTCCATGACCCTCTCGGCGACCTCCTGGTTGGCCCGGAAGGCCCCCGATTGGCGGAGCATGGCGTCGACCAGGGTCGTCTTGCCGTGGTCGACGTGGGCCACGATGGCCACGTTTCTGATGTCGTTTCTGTTCATTTCCAAGGGGGGGGAAGGGCGCGCGAGGGCACCAGCCCGTCCAGCCTACCGGCTGAGTCCCCGTGGGCGCCCCCGGCCCGCTTTCCCGGATCGGCACGCCCCCCAGCCGGGCGAACCTCGCGATTCTCAAGCTTGCCCCGAGTTGCACCGATTGTCCATCCGTGCCGGAAGAGCGCGACCTGGTGACGCAACTACGCCAGATCATCGAGACGCAGCGACTGATCAACGTGGTCGCGCTCGACGTCAACGAGATCATGCGCGTGGTCACCGAGCGAGAT
>JAKAXN010000338.1 GCA_021816565.1 Actinomycetes bacterium | reverse complement strand
CACGGCGGCTACGCCCACGGGGCCAGGATCGAGCTGGACTGGATACAGGCCGAGGAGGTCGAGGGCCTGCTCACCGCCGGGCGGCTCAGGGACCTCGACGGCATCGTCATCCCCGGCGGCTTCGGCGAGCGCGGCGTGGAGGGCAAGGTGGCGGCCGCCACCTACGCCCGGGAGAACGCCATCCCGTGCCTGGGTCTGTGCCTCGGCCTGCAGGTGATGGTCATCGACTACGCCCGCAACGTGCTGGGCCTGGCCGGGGCCAACTCCCGGGAGTTCGACGCCTCCGCCCCCCACCTGGTCATCGACCTGATGGACGAGCAGCGCGAGGTGGTGGAGATGGGCGGCACCATGAGGCTGGGCCTGTACCCGGCCAAGCTGGCCCCCGGGTCGGTGGTCGCCGGCGCCTACGGCACCAACCTGGTGTACGAGCGCCACCGCCACCGCTTCGAGGTCAACCCCCGCTACCGGGCCCGGCTGGAGTCGGGTGGGCTGAGCTGCTCGGGGACCTCCCTGGACGACCGCCTGGTCGAATTCGTGGAGCTGCCGGGCCACCCGTTCTGGGTCGGCACGCAGGCCCACCCGGAGTTCAAGAGCCGCCCGGACAACCCCCACCCGCTGTTCGAGTCGCTCGTCGCCGCCGCCTGCGAGCGGGCCGAGGGCCGCTCGCCCCGGCTCATCGACGTGGCCGACATTGCCTGACGGGGCCGACGGAGGGGGCTTCCGGCGGCTGTCGGAAACCACCCGCTTCGAGGGGGCCCTGATCTCCGTGGCGTCGGTGCAGCTCGAGGGCCCCGGCGGGGACCGCTTCGAACGCGAGGTCGTGCACCATCCGGGGGCGGTGGTGGTGGTTCCGGTCACCGGCGACGGTAGGGCGGTGATGGTCCGCCAGTACCGGGCCGCGGTGCACGGCGAGCTGCTCGAGGTCCCGGCCGGCAAGCGCGACGTGGACGGCGAGCCCACCGAGGAGACCGCCCGCCGGGAGCTGGCCGAGGAGGTCGGCCTGCGCGCCGGCCGCCTGGACCTGCTGGCCCGGTTCTACAACTCACCCGGCTTCACCGACGAGTTCACCTGGCTGTACCTGGCCCGAGACCTCGAGCAGGTGCCCCACGACCGGCAGGGGTTCGAGGAGATGGCCATGGCGGTGGAGGAGGTGGAACTGGCCGCGGTCCCTGCGCTGATCGCCTCCGGTGCGATCCGCGACGCCAAGTCCATCATCGGCCTGTGCCTGGCCGGCCAGCACCTCGGGCGCTGACGCTCACCCGATGGGCGGCCGGTCACCGCTGAGGCGCCGGTCACCCACCCCCCGGTTACACTGGATGTGATGTCGACCGATGCGTCCACCCAGGGTCTCCGGGACCTGCTCGAAGCCGAGCGGGAGTCCCTGCGGGCCCAGCTGGCGGAGCTCGGTTACGGCTCCAAGCTCGAATACGACCCCAACTTCGCCGACTCCAGCCAGGTCACCGCCGAGCGCGGGGAGAACGAGGCGCTGGTCAACAAGCTGGTGGCCGGTCTGCAGGAAGTGGAGCACGCCCTGGAGAAGTTCGGGACGGACCGCTTCGGCGTGTGCGAGCGCTGCGGGCAGCCCATAGCCCAGGCCCGGCTCGAGGCCCGGCCCGAGGCCCGCTTCTGCATCGACTGCGCCGCCGCCGGCCGCTGACGGGCGGCGCTTTCCTGACCGGGGCGGCCCCCGGTCACAACCGGGGCAGCAGACCCACGGCGTCGTAGGCCCTCTGCAGGGTGGCGGAGGCGATCTTGTCGGCCCGGGCCGCCCCGTCGCGCAGCACCTCGGCCACATGGCCGGGGTCGGCGGCCAGCTCCCGGTAGCGCTGCTGGATCGGTTCGAGCAGGCCGATGACCGCCCCGGCCAGGTCCGCCTTGAGCGGGCCGTAGCGGGTGTAGCGGCCGGCCACGTCCTCGGGCCGGACGCCCTCGATGGTGGCCAGCAGCTCGAGCAGGTTCGAAACCCCCGGCTTGGCCGACGGGTTGTAGCGCACCGCGTCGGCACTGTCGTCGGTGTCGGTGACGGCCCGCTTGATCTTGCGCTCGATCACCTTCGGCTCGTCGAACAGGCCGATCACCCCCTGGGGTGAGTCGGTCGTCTTGGACATCTTGCGGGCCGGCTCCTGCAGGTTCATGATGCGGGCCCCCCGGCCGGGCGGCGGTATGGACGCCTCCGGCACCACGAAGGTGTCGCCGTAGCGGGCGTTGAAGCGCTGGGCCACGTCCCGGGTGAGCTCCAGGTGCTGGCGCTGGTCGTCGCCGACGGGAACCCGGTCGGCGTCGTAGAGCAGGATGTCGGCCGCCATCAGCAGCGGGTAGGTGAACAGGCCGACCCGGGCCGCCTCCTCGCCCCCCTTGGCCGACTTGTCCTTGAACTGGGTCATGCGCCGAAGCTCCCCGATGCTGGCGGTGCACTCCAGCAGCCAAGCCAGCTGGGTGTGGGCCGGCACGTGACTCTGCACGAACAGCGTGCAGCTGTCGGGGTCCAGCCCGGCGGCCAGCAGCAGGGTGGCCATGGTCAGGCTGGCCTGGCGCCGCTCGGCGGGCTCGCCGGCCACCGTCAGGCCGTGGAGGTCGACCACGCAGTAGAACGAATCACCCTGGCGCTGGTCGGCCACCCACCACCGGACCGCCCCCAGCAGGTTGCCGAGGTGGGGCTCACCGGTCGGCTGGATGCCCGAGAGCACCCGGTGGACCGGGGCGGGGGAGGTGGGGGGGTTCGGCTGCACCGGTCAATGGTATGCCGGGCTCGGGGCCGGCCCGGGTCCTAAAATGCTCGGGTGCCCTACACGGTGTCCACCCCCGTCTTCGAGGGCCCTTTCGACCTGCTCCTGCATCTCATAACCCGCAAGCAGGTCGACCTATGGGAGGTGTCGCTCTCCGACATCGTGGACGGCTACGTGTCCACGCTGGCCGAGATGCGCGCCGCGCTGGACCTGGAGGTGGCCACCGAGTTCCTGCTGATCGCCTCGGTGCTGCTGGAGCTCAAGACCCGGCGCCTGCTGCCCGGGCGCGACGACGGCGAGCTCGAGGAGGAGCTGGCCCTGTGGGAGGAGCGGGACCTGCTGCTGGCCCGGCTGCTCGAGTGCAAGACGTTCAAAGACGCCGCCGCCGCCATGCAGAAGGCCATGGAGTCGGCCGGGCGGTCCTGGCCCCGGGTGGCCGGGCTCGAGGAGCGCTACGCCAAGCTGGTTCCCGATGTGCTGGCCGGGGTGACCGCCGGGCAGCTGCACCAGGTGATGGAGGGGCTGCTGGCCCCCAAGCCCCAGACCCGGGTCCTGCTGGACCACGTGGCCCCGGTGAGGGTCAGCGTCGGCGACGCTGTCATCGAGCTGCTCGACGAGCTCCCCCGGGCCCGGCGGATATCCTTCGCCCGCCTCACCTCCGGGCTGGTCGAGCGGCTCGAGGTGATCGTGCGGTTCCTGGCCCTGCTCGAGCTCTACAAGCAGGGATCGGTCGACCTGGAGCAGGCCAGCACCTTCGGCCAGCTCGAGGTGGTGTGGCTCGGGCCGCCGCTCGGCCTGCCCGGCGTCCCGGGGCAGGCCGAGGGGGATCACATGGCCGAGATCGAGGAGTACGAGGGCTGATGGCCAGCGAGGAAGCCAGGGCCATCGAGGCCATCGTCATGGTCTCGGACCGCCCGGTGGAACCCCACCTTCTGGCCCAGCTGCTGGAGATCCCCCCGGCCCGGGTGGAGGAGATCTGCGACCAGCTGGCCCGCTCCTACGCCGAGGAGGACCGGGGCTTCTCGCTGGTGCGGGTGGCGGGCGGCTACCGATACCAGAGCCACCCCGACCAGGCGCCGTACGTGGAGCGTTTCGTGCTGGAGGGGCAGTCCGCCCGGCTGTCGGCCGCGGCGCTCGAGACCCTGGCCATCGTGGCCTACAAGCAGCCGGTGTCGCGGGCCCAGGTGGCGGCCATCCGGGGGGTCAACGCCGACGCCGTGATCCGCACCTTGCAGACCCGGGGTTTCATCACCGAGGTCGGCCGGGACCCCGGCCCCGGCCAGGCCACCCTGTACGGAACCACGTCCCTGCTGCTCGAGAGGCTGGGGTTGGACTCCGTGGACCAGTTGCCGGCGCTGGCGCAGTTCGTGCCCGGACCGGAGATCATGGATGCGCTGGAACGGAGCCTGCGGGCTGACCCGCCACCCGGGCCCGGATCCAGTGACGGACCGGCCCCGGCCGGGCAACCCGGGGCACCCGACGGGGGACCGGAGGCCGGTGGAGGGCCGGAGGCCGGTGGAGGGCCCGGTGGCTGGGCCGGACCGGGTCTCCCGGCGGAGTGACCGAGGAGGGAGAGCGGCTCCAGAAGGTGCTGGCGGCCGCCGGGATAGGAAGCCGGCGCCACTGTGAGGAGCTCATCGCCGACGGGCGGGTGGAGGTCAACGGCCAGACCGCGATCCTGGGCCGGCGGGTGGACCCCGCCACCGACCGGGTGGCCGTCGACGGGGTGGCGGTGGCGACCGCCCCGGGTCTGGTGTACTACCTGCTCAACAAGCCGGCCGGGGTGGTCTCGACCGCTTCCGATCCCCAGGGCCGCCCGACCGTGGTGGACCTGGTCCCCCCCGAGCCGCGGGTGTACCCGGTAGGACGGCTCGACGCCGCCACCGAGGGACTGCTGATCCTCACCAACGACGGTGACCTGACCTACCGGTTGACCCATCCCAGCTTCGGGGTGGAGAAGGAGTACCTGGCGGCGGTCGAGGGCACCCCCCGGCCGGCTGCGGTGCGGGCGCTGCGAGACGGCGTCGACCTGGAGGACGGCCGCACGGCCCCGGCCCGGGTGTCGCTGGTCGGGCCCGACGTGCTGCGCATAACCATCCACGAGGGCCGCAACCGTCAGGTGCGGCGCATGGCCGACGCCGTCGGCCACCCGGTCCGCCGGCTGGTGCGCACCCGGTTCGGGCCGCTGCGGGGCGAGGGACTGCGACCGGGGGAGTGGCGCCCGCTCACCCAGGAGGAGGTCCGGACCCTGGAGCGGGCTGCGGCGGCCCCCGCCGCTTCACCTAGGCTGGCCGGTCGTGCCCGTGCCCGCCCCCCCAAGTGACCTTCGAACCCGCTGAGCGCCGGGCCCAGATCGTCGGCACCGGGCTGATCGGCGGGTCCGTGGGGGCGGCCCTGCGCCGCCGGGGATGGACTGTCACCGGATATGACACCAACGGGCGGCGCCAGGACCGGGCCGTCGAGCTCGGGGTGGTGGACCGGCCC
>JAKAXN010000337.1 GCA_021816565.1 Actinomycetes bacterium | reverse complement strand
GTGCTCCTTGCTTCGCCGAGGCACTGAGGACGTGCGTCGATTTCTTCCAAAATGATCCGGCAACTATGTCAGCCGGTAGAGCACACTGGCCAGTGCTCTCGGATCGTGGCCGCTCCCGTCGGGGCAGGTCAGGTCGGCCCGCACCACCGGGACATCGAGGAGGCGCTCCCCCGGCGGGGGCGGGTCGGCCCCGGCGGTCGGGGCCGCCACCATGACGTCGACGGGCACCTCGTGGTCGAGGACCGCCCGCAGGTGGTCGGCCTCCCCGAACCCGGCCGTCTCGGGGGGCTGCGGCCGGAGGTTGCACACGTACACCCGGCCGCCCCGGCGGGCCTGCAGGGCCTGCCTGATGGCCGGCACGGCCGCCGCGGCCAGCACGCTGGTGAAGAGGGAACCGGGACCGAGGATCACCTGGTCGGCTCCGGCGATGGCCTCCAGCACCTCAGCGGGCACCGGCGCGTCGGGCGGGGCGATGCTCAGCTGGGTGATCGGCCCGTCGGTCTCGGACACGTTGACCTGGCCGACCACCTCCTGGCCGGCCACCCGGGCCGACAACACCGCCGGCACCGAGGTGGCGGGCAGGACCCGCCCGACGGTGCGAAGCAGCTCGGCGGCCTGGTCGAGGGCCCGCCCGAAGTCGCCGGTGACGTTGGCCAGCCCGGCGATGATCAGGTTGCCGAGGGCGTGGCCGGCCAGGTCGCCGGAGCCGGCCGGGAAGCGGTACTCGAACGCCTCGCACCACGGGGACCCCTCGGCGGCCATCGCCACCAGGCACCGGCGCAGGTCGCCGGGGGCGGGGATGCCGGCGATCTCCCGCAGGCGGCCGCTCGACCCCCCGTCGTCGGCGACCGACACCACCGCGGTCAGCCGGCCGGCGTAGCGGCGCGCCGCGTTCAAGGTGGTGGCCAGGCCGTGGCCGCCCCCGAGACCGACCACCCACGGGCGCTCGCTCAACGGCCCGCCGCCCCGCCCTGCGGCGCTGCCCCCCTCACCTGGAGATGTCCCGGTGGAACACCGTGGCGCCGTATCCCTGCCGCTGGATCCGCTGGGCGATCTCCTCGGCCAGGGCCACCGAGCGGTGCTGGCCCCCGGTGCAGCCCACCGCCACGCTCATGTAGGACTTGCCCTCCTTCACGTAGCAGGGCAGGAGGAACGACAGGAGATCGTCCACCCGGTCGAGGAAGGTGCCGGCCTCCGGCTGGTCGAGGACGTAGTCGCGTACCCCGGCGTCGAGGCCGGTGAGCTCCCTCAGCCCGGGGACCCAGTGGGGGTTGGGGAGGAACCGCACGTCGAACACGTTGTCCACGTCGAGGGGCAGGCCGTACTTGAAGCCGAACGACACCACCGATATCTGCATGGGCTCGACCCGGTCGTCGGTGAACAGGTCGATCAGCCGGTCCCGCAGCTGGTTGACGTTGAGCTCGCTGGTGTCGATGACCAGGTCGGCGACCAACCGGATGGGCGTGAGCATCTGGCGCTCCGCGGCGATGGCCTCGAGGACCTTCTCCCGGCCCAGCGGGTGGCGCCGACGGGTGCCCTCGAAGCGGCGCACCAGCACCTCGTCGGAGGCGTCGAGGTAGACGGTCCGGACCCGCACGCCCCGGCCCCGCAGCTCGGCGACGGCCATGTTGAGCTCGTCGAGCTGCTCGGCGTCGCGCCCGACGACCAGCACGACCCGGTCCCGGGTGGAGCCGGGGGTCAGGGCCAGCTCGGCCACCTGGAGGATGAGCGGGGTCGGCAGGTTGTCCACCACGAACCAGCCCAGGTCCTCGAGGGTGGCGCCGGCCTGGGAGCGCCCAGCCCCCGACAGCCCGGTGATGATCACGAACTCGGCCACGGTCAGGATCCTCCCCCCGGGGGCAGCAGCTTCTCCGCCCGCAGGGCCAGGAGCCGGGGGATGGTGGCGGCGTCGCGGTACTCGGCGGCCCGGGCCAGGAACCCGGGCGGGGGGGCCGGCTCGGCCATGAAGGTGACGTACAGCCCGGCCGCGGCCAGGGCGTTGACGTAGCGGGACAGGGGGCGGTGGATGAACGGTATCCACACCCCCTTCTCCACCTCCTCCAGCGAGTTGTCCTCGACCAGGTACGGGCCTATGCGCCAGTACTGCTCCTCGAGAATGGTGTCGTCGATCCAGCCCGAACCGGGAGTCTGGAGCAGCGGGTGGTTGAGCAGGAACAGGAACCGCCCCCCCGGTCGCAGCACCCGGCCCACCTCGGAGATGGCCTCGTCGACCGCCTCGATGTGCTCGAACACCAGGCACGCGACCACCGCGTCGAAGGACCGGTCGGAAAAAGGGAGGGCGGCGGCGTCGCTGCGCCCGATGAGCACTCCCCCACCGCGGGCCTTGGCCTCCACGACCTGCGCGGCGGTCGGGTCCACACCGACCACGAGCTGCATCCCCGGCAGGCGGGCGGCCAGCCTGGCCACCTGACCCTCGCCGCAGCCCACATCCAGGACCCGGGTCGACCCCTGCAGCTCGTCCGCCAGGAGCGGCAGGATCTGCTCCTCGTACTCCGGGTCGGCCCCCGCGGTGAAGCCGGACTGCCACCAGTGGGCGACCTGCTCGTCCTCGGGCCAAAGGTTGGGCATGATCCTGACGCTAACAACCCCACCCGGCGGGTGGGTCCGCTCAGCCGGCCAGGCAGTGGGCCGCTATCCGCCCCGCCATCTCGGCGTGCAGGACGGGAGGGATGTCGTGGCCCATGCCGGGCACCATCCACAGCTCGGCGCCGGGGACGGCGGCCGCGGTGGCCCGACCTCCGGACGGGTCGACCAGCGGGTCGGCGTCACCGTGGATCACCAGGGTGGGGACCGACAGCCGGGCCAGCTCGGCGGTCCGGTCCGGCTGGGTGACCACGGCCAGGGCCTGGCGCAGCACCCCGGCCGGGTGGTAAGCCCGGTCGTAGGCGGCCGCCGCCCGGTCCCGCAGCCGATCCTCGTCGGGCGGGTAACCGGGGCTGGAGATCAGCTTCGAACCGGCCACGCTGGCCTCGATGGCCTCCTCCCGGCCCGCCGGCGGAGCGGTCAGGAACAGCTGCTCGGCCAGGCCGGGCCGGGGCTGGCCCACCGCCGGGTCACCGGTAGTGGAGAAGATCGACGTCAGGGTCCGGGTCCGTTGCGGGTAGGCGATGGCGAAGGCCTGGGCGATCATCCCGCCCATCGATGCTCCCACGATGTGGGCGCTGCCGATCCCGAGGGCGTCGAGCAGCCCGGCCGAGTCGGCGGCCATGTCGGCCAGGCTGTAGGCCGGTTCGGGCAGAGCGGCGGCCCCGTCGGCGGGCGGCTCGGGCACGCCGGCGTCGTCGAGCCAGGTGGACAGCCCGATGTCGCGGTTGTCGAAGCGGATCACCCTCAGGCCGTGGCTGGCCAGCAGGTCCACGAACTCCTCGTCCCAGGAGGTCATCTGGGCGCTGAGCCCCATGATGAGCAGCACCGGGGGGTCATCGGGCCGCCCCCGCTCGTCGTATTCGATCTCGATGCCGTTGGCCGCGGTTCGGGGCATGCCGGCGAAGCTAGCTGTGCAGCCGCTCGAACACCGCTTCGGCGACGGCGTCGGGCAGCCACGACCGGTCCTTCAGGGTCTCCAGCGGGAGCGACTTGAGGGTCCGGGCCCCGCCCAGCTCCTTCATGAGACGCTTCTTGCGCGTCGGGCCGAGCCCCGGGATGCCGTCGAGCACCGAGGCGGTCATCCTTTTTCCCCTGAGGTTGCGGTGGTAGGTGATGGCGAAGCGGTGGGCCTCGTCCCGGATCTGCTGCAGCAGGTACAGCGCCTCGGAGGTCCGGGGGATCCGCACCGGGTCCGGCCGGCCGGGCAGGTACACCTCCTCGAACTGCTTGGCCAGGGAGGCCACCGGGATCTCCTGCTCGAGCCCGAGCTCCCGCAGCACCTGCACCGCCACCCCGAGCTGGCCCTTGCCGCCGTCCACCAGGAGCAGCTGCGGCGGGTAGGCGAAGCGCCGCCGCCGCTCGTCGACCGGCTTGGACCGCTCCACCAGGTAGGCCCTGAGCCGGCGGGTCAGCACCTCCCCCATGGCCGCGAAGTCGTCGTTCTGGTCGACGGTCTTTATCTTGAACCGCCGGTACTCCTGCGGCCGGGGGATGCCGTCCTCCATGACCACCATGGACCCCACGTAATCGGTGCCCTGCAGGTGGCTCATGTCGTAGCACTCGATGCGCAGCGGGGACTCCGGCAGGGACAGGGCGTCCTGCAGGGCGGTGAGCGCCTTGGCGCGGGCGTTGTGGTCGGCAGCCCGCTTCAACCGGTGCCGGGTGAACTCCTCGCCGGCGTTCTTGACCACCATCTCCATCAGGGCCTTCTTGTCGCCCCGCTGGGGTACCCGCACCTGCACCCGGGAGCCGTGGCGGGCCTCCGGGTTGACGCTGCGCTCCACCCGGTAGCGGCTGTCGGCGGCCCACCACTCCACGTCGGAGGCCACCGCCTGGGCCCGGGTCCGCTCGGCGTTGCCCGACCGGAGCAGGGCCAGCCACTCCTGGACCGTCTCCAGCTCGTCGGGCATCTCGGGGACCAGCACCAGCGGCGGCACGCCGAGGGGCGGATCGTCGTAGTGCTGCTCGAGCACCTGGAAGACCAGCTCCGGGCGCGACAGATCCTCGACCTTGTCCACTATGAACCCCTTGCGCCCGACCACCCGGCCCCGGCGCACGTAGAACACCTGGATGGCCGCCTCGAGCTCGTCCTCCACCAGGCCGAAGCAGTCCAGGTCCTCGGCCTTCTCGGTGACCATCTGCTGCTTCTCGACGGCTTTGCGCACCGCGGCCAGGCGGTCCCGCAGGCGGCCGGCCTTCTCGAACTCCAGGTTCTCGGCGGCCTGGCGCATGTCGTCCTCGAGCCGGCGGATGACCGGGCCGGTGTCGCCCTCGAGGAAGGTGAGCAGCTCCTCCACCATCTTCTGGTAGTCGCCCTGCTCGACGGCCTTGACGCACGGCCCGGAGCACTTCTCGATGTGGAAGAGCAGGCACGGGCGGCCGGAGCGCTCGTGGCGGGTGAACTTGGTGTCGCTGCAGGTGCGGATCGGGAAGGTCCGCAGCAGCGAGTCCAGGGTCTCCCGGATGGCGTAGGCGTGGGCGTAGGGCCCGAAGTAGCGGCTCCCCTTGTCCCGGGCCCCCCGCCGCACCATGGCCCGGGGCCACTCGTCGCTGGTCGTGACGGCCAGGAACGGGTAGCTCTTGTCGTCGCGCAGGCGGATGTTGAAGCGGGGCTTGTGCTGCTTGATGA
>JAKAXN010000336.1 GCA_021816565.1 Actinomycetes bacterium | reverse complement strand
TGAGACCCGACCCGCGCACCGAGGCGGAGGGGGCATGAACGCGGCCCTGGCCAACCGCGCCACCGCCGGGCCCGACCCGCGTCCCGACGACGTGACCCGGGTGATGCTGGTGGACGACTCGGCGGTCATCCGCCGGGTCGTCGGCCGGGTGCTGGCCGACGAGCACGGCGTGGAGGTGGTCGGCACCGCCTCCAACGGCCAGGAGGCCCTGGAGCGGATCGAGTCGTTCCGGCCCCACGTGGTGGTGCTCGACGTGGAGATGCCGGTCCTCGACGGGCTGGCCACCCTGAAGCAGCTCCGGCCCCGCTGGCCCGGCCTGCCGGTGATCATGTTCTCCACCCTGACCAGCCGGGCCGCGTCGGCCACCCTCGACGCGCTCTCCAGCGGGGCCAGCGACTACGCCACCAAGCCGGTCTCGCAGGGCAGCCTCAACGAGACCATCGAGGCGGTACGGACCCAGCTGGTCCCGCTGGTCCGCAGCTGGGGCGCCATCGGCCGCCGGAGGGACGTGACCTCCCGCCGACCCCCGGCCTCGGACCGACCGGCCCGGCCGGCCGCTCCGGCCCCCGCCGGCGGGCCCGGCCCGGGCCCGGCCGCCTCCCCCCGGATTGCCCCGGCGCCGGCCCCGGCCGTGGGGCGCCGGACGGTGGCGACGCGGCCGGTGGAAGCGGTCGTGATCGGCTCGTCGGCCGGGGGGCCCAACGCCCTGGCCGAGCTGATACCTCAGTTCCCCGCCGAGCTGTCCGTCCCCATGCTGCTCACCCAGCACATGCCGGAGACCTTCACCCAGCTCCTGGCCAAGCGGCTGAACGACAAGAGCCGCATCACCGTGGTGGAGGGCGATGCGGGCATGACGGTCGAGCCCGGCCATCTGTACGTCGCCCGGGGCGGCCTGCACATGGTCGTGGCCCGCCGGGCCGGGCGGGTGGTGATCGAGTTCGACGAGGGTCCCCCGGAGAACTACTGCCGGCCGGCGGTGGACGTCATGTTCCGCAGCGCGGCCCGGCTGTGGGGCCCGGCCCTGCTCGGTGTCGTGCTGACCGGGATGGGACGCGACGGCGTGAACGGCGCCCGGGCCATCACCGAGGGCGGCGGGACAGTGATCACCCAGGACGAGAGCTCGTGCCTGGTGTGGGGGATGCCCGGGGCGGTGTTCGAGGCCGGACTCTCGGCCGAGAGCGTGCCGCTCGACCGCATCGCCCCGAACGTGTGCAAACGGCTGGGTCTGGCAGGAGGAGAACATCTATGACCCTGGCCACCGCGGACTTCCCGTACCTGCAGCAGCTCGTCTTCGAGCGGTCGGCCATCGTGCTGGCCGACGACAAGGAGTACCTGCTCGAATCCCGGCTGCAGCCTGTGGCCCGGGAGCTGGGCCTGGCGTCGGCCGAGGCCCTGATGGAGCGGGTGCGCCTCACCCGGAACCGGGCCCTCGAGGACCGCGTCGTCGAGGCCATGACCACCAACGAGACCCTGTGGTTCCGCGACGTGCACCCCTTCAACGCCCTGCGCCGGACCATCATCCCGGACCTGGTGTCCCGTCGGAGCGTCACCCACCGCCTATCGGTGTGGAGCGCGGCCTGCTCGTCCGGTCAGGAGCTCTACAGCCTCACCATGCTCCTCGGGGAGAGCTTCCCCGATGTGGCCGGCTGGGACCTGACGCTGCTCGGGACCGACCTGAGCAGCGAGATGGTCACCCGGGCCCGGGAGGGCCGCTACAGCACCCTGGAGATCAACCGGGGTCTGCCGGCGTCGATGCTGGTCCGCAACTTCACCCACGAAGGGGCCCAGTACCGGATCAACGAGGACATCCGGAAGCTGGCCACCTTCCGGCAGATGAATCTGGCCGAGCCGTGGCCGCTCATGCCCCGGTTCGACCTGATCATGGTGCGCAACGTGTTGATCTACTTCGACCTGCCCACCCGGAAGCGGATCCTCGAATCCGCCGCCGGCTGCCTCGAGCCGGACGGCTATCTCTTCATCGGCTCCTCGGAGACGATGATGGGCGTGACCGACGTGTTCGAGGCCCAGACGGCCGACGGGGCCACGTTCTACCGACTGAAGGGGAAACGATGAAAGCACTGGTAGTGGACGACTCGCGCTCGATGCGCTCGATCGTGTCGAGGATTCTCACCGGCATCGGTGTCGACGAGATCGTCCAGGCGGAGAACGGCCAGGCGGCCATGGACGCCCTCGAGAAAGGGCCTCTTCCCGACATCGCCCTGGTCGACTGGCACATGCCGATCATGAACGGGTACGAGTTCGTGTGCGCCACCCGCAAGCGGGCCGAGTGGCGGCCGATGACCATCATGATGGTCACGACCGAGAACGAGCACGGCCAGATAGTGAAGGCCCTGGCGGCGGGGGCCACCGAGTACCTCATCAAGCCGTTCACGCCCGACGCCCTCGTCGACAAGCTGGCCCTGCTGGGCCTGGCGCCGACCGTCCCCACAGGAGCT
The DNA here is from genome assembly GCA_021816565.1 of Actinomycetes bacterium. The sequence continues at coordinate 2,787 of JAKAXN010000336.1, read as the reverse complement.
GCAACGCCATGACCTCGACCCTCACCACCGAGACCATCGTCGAGATGACGCAGGAGATCTGGAACGCCCTGCTCTGCGACGAGGGGGATCTGCGCCCCGGAGGCGTGGGCGGCGGGGAGCTCGCCGCCACCATCACCATCAGCGGGGCGTGGAACGGCACCGCCTGCCTGTCGTGCTCGAGGAGCGCGGCCCGTCACGCGGCCCGGGCCATGTTCGACATGACCGACGACGAGCTCACCGCGGCCGAGGTGCGCGACGCCATCGGCGAGCTGATCAACGTGGTCGGCGGGAACATCAAGGGCATCCTCCCCGGGCCGACCGAGCTCAGCCTGCCCACCGTGCACGACGGGCCGTTCGAGGTCCCCGGGCACATGGAGCTGGGCTACAACGTCACCTTCACCTGGCTGGACGAGCCGGTGGTCGTGACGGTGTGGACCGGGGAGGGCTGACCCGCCCCGCCTCCCCGCCGGCGCTCCGGCAGGGTTTGCCCGGCGCCGACCGGGTATCTCGCGATGGTACGGCCGGCGGAGGTCGTCCGCCGCGTGAGATCCCCAGCCAAGGAGTGTCACACATATGCCCACGGTCGCCACCTACATGCTGGAGCGCCTCCGGGAGTGGGGCATTCACCGGGTATACGGGTACCCGGGGGACGGTATCAACGGGTTCCTCGGGGCCTTCGAGGAGGTCCAGGAGGACCCGTTCTTCACCCAGGCCCGTCACGAGGAGATGGCCGCTTTCATGGCGTGCTCCCACGCCAAGTTCACCGGGGAGATCGGGGCGTGCATCGCCACCTCCGGCCCGGGCGCCATCCATCTGATCAACGGCCTCTACGACGCCAAGCTCGACCACCAGCCGGTGATCGCCATCGTCGGCCAGCAGAAGCGCCACTCGGTGGGTGCCCACTACCAGCAGGAGGTGGACCTGCAGGTCCTGTTCAAGGACGTGGGCGGCTTCGTGTCGACGGTGATGGACCAGTACTCGGCCCGCCACGTGCTGGACCGGGCCATCAAGTCGGCGTTCACCGAGCGGCGCCCGGCGGTGGTGATCGTCCCCGAGGACGTGCAGGAGGAGGAGTACTCCGACCCGCCCCGCCAGCACGGCAGCGTGTACAGCAGCGTCGGGTGGAACCAGCCCCACTGCATCCCCGACGAGAGCCTGCTGCGCCAGGCGGCGGACATCCTCAACTCCGGCGAGCGGGTGGCCATGCTGATCGGCCAGGGAGCCAAGAAGGCCGCCGCCGAGGTGGTGGAGGTGGCCGAGCTGCTCGGCTGCGGCGTGGCCAAGGCCCTGCTCGGAAAAGACGTCATCCCCGACACCCTGCCCTTCAGCACCGGCGGCATCGGGCTGCTCGGGACCGAGCCGTCCAACAAGATGATGATGAACTGCGACACGCTGTTCATGATCGGGACGTCGTTCCCCTACGCCGAGTGGCTGCCGCCGGAGGGCCAGGCCCGATGCGTGGAGATCGACATCGACGGCTCCCTGATCGGCGTTCGCTACCCGAACGACGTGTCGCTGGTGGGCGACTCCAGGGACACCCTCAAGGCCCTCATCCCCATGCTGAAGCGCAAGGAGGACCGGGCCTGGCGGGAGCTGATCGAGGGCGAGGTGGCCACCTGGCGACGGGTGCTGGAGGACCGGGCCCACCAGAAGGGCGATCCGATCAACCCGCAGTACGTGTTCTGGGAGCTCAACCAGCGGCTCCCCGACGGTGCCATCTTCACCTCCGACTCGGGCTCGGCGACCAACTGGTTCGCCCGCTACGTGGAGATGCGTCCCGGCATGCAGTCCTCCCTGTCGGGGACGCTGGCCACCATGGTCCCGGGCGTCCCCTACGCCATCGGGGCCAAGTTCGCCCACCCGGACCGGCCGGTGATCGCCTTCACCGGAGACGGGGCGTTCGAGATGCTCGGCATGAACGAGCTGCTCACCGTGAAGCGCTACCAGAAGCAGCTGCTGGAGAAGAACCCGACGCTGATCTTCGCGGTGCTGGTCAACGAGGACCTCAACCAGGTGTCCTACGAGCAGAGGGTGCTGAGCGCCGACCCCAAGAACCCCTTCACCCAGACCCTCCCCTACGTGCCGGCCGCCGAGTTCGCCCGGATGCTGGGCTTCGAGGGCATCAAGGTGACCCGGCCGGAGGAGGTCGTCCCGGCCTGGGAGCGGGCCCTGTCCGCCGACCGGCCGGTGCTGCTCGAGTTCGTCACCGACCCGCAGATACCGCCCCTGCCGCCCCACGTGCGACCGCAGATGCTGAAAAAGACCCTGAAGGGCCTGGCCGGTGGCGACGAGGACGCCTCGGGCATCGCCGTCAAGGGCTTCAAGGGGAAGTGGTCGGAGTTCGCCGAGCACGTGAAGGACGTGATCCCCGGGGAGCACGACTGATGCGCACGGCGGACCGCAACCCGGCCGACGCCCGGGTGCGGACCATCCCGGTCAAACCGGAGCCGGCCATGGCCCTCGGCCTGGTGGGCCGGGAGCAGGTCGACGTGGCCGGCCTGCAGCGGGCCCTGGCCGGGGCGGTGCAGGGGGAGGTGCGCTTCGACCGGGCGTCGCTGGCCATGTACGCCAACGACGGGTCCAACTTCCGCCAGGTGCCGCTCGGCGTGGTCGTTCCGAAGACCCTCGAGGACGTGGTGGCCACCCACCGGATCTGCTCGAAGTTCGGGGCCCCCATAGGCAACCGGGGCGGCGGGACCAGCCTGTCGGGGGAGACGGTCAACTACGCCGTCATCATCGACCACTCCAAGTACCTGACCGACGCCGGCCAGGTGGACCGGGACCGCC
>JAKAXN010000012.1 GCA_021816565.1 Actinomycetes bacterium | reverse complement strand
GCCCGGCGGCGAGAACGTCTACGACAACGAGGTCTCGGCCATGATCGTCGACCTCCCCGTGCACATCGCCGACCCGGTGGACCAGCTGGCCGCCGTGTCCCATGGGCTCCGCTCCCTCAAGGCCCGTGACGAGGCCCTGCTGGGAGAGGCGCTCCAGGGCCTGGGCCGTCTCATCCCCTACGGAGCGTGGGCCGCTTTCGTACGCTTCGGCTTCCGGCTCCCCCAACGCGAGATCGTCACCGTGACGACCAACGTCCCCGGGCCGCGCACCCCGCTGTACTGCCTGGAGAGGCCGCTGCTGGAGATCTTCCCCTATGTGCCGATCGCCTCGACGGTGCGGGTGGGTGTGGCCATCTTCAGCTACCGGGACCAGATCACCTTCGGCCTGACCGGCGACTGGGACACCACCTCGGACCTGGACGTGCTGGCCGGTGCCATCAGCGACGGGCTGGCGGCTCTGCTCAAGGCGGCCGCTGCTGGCACCTGAGGGCGGTGGCCCGCACCGGCTCGCCACTTTTTCCCCTTCTATCCTCAATGTGGCGCCCCCTCCGTCCGATAGCACTGGAGCGGAAGGAGGAGAGGCGAGATGGAGCACGGCTGCACGACCCGGGGCCGCGCGTCCGGCGCCCCCCCACGTTGAGCCTGTCCCTGCGGTTCGGCAAGGGGGGCCCTCCCCCCATCGCGCCCGAAGACCGGCCTCAGGCCGGATCCGGGCACCGTCGCGACGAGTTGACCGCTCTCGAAGGCCGACCGGCTTTCCGGGAGCGCATGGAGGCCGTCACCCACCGCCCGGATCCGACCGCCTCCACCGCGGCCCTGATCGTGGTGGACATAGACCGGTTCCAGAGCGTCAACCACAGCTACGGGCAAGCCGCCGGGGATCAGCTTCTCCGGGCCACGGCCGGCCGGCTGGAGGAGGTCTGCCCGCCCGGCTCGGGCCCGTACCGCATCGGCGCCGACCAGTTCGCCGTCGTGCTCGACCCCGGCTCGGCCCCGGAGGCCATAGAGGTGGCCCGGGCGGCCTTTCTGGCCGTCCAGGAACCCCTGCCGGCCGGGGGTCAGCTGATCCAGGCGTCGGCGTCCATCGCCATCGTCGTCGTAGACGGCCGGCACGGCCCGGACCAGGAGCTGCGCAACGCCGACATGACGGTGTTCGCGGCCAAGGCCGCCGGCGGCCGGCAGATCTACGTGCACAGCGCCGAGCTCGACGAGTGGGCGGTGGCCCGGCGGGAGCAGATGGAGATGCTGGCCACCGAGGTGGAGCAGCTGCGCAGCCAGAACCGGATGCTGGCGGCGTCCACGATGCTCGATCCGGTGACCGGCCTGGCCAACGAGGTGGCCTTCGCCGCCGACCATGCCCAGGTCTACGCCCGGCGCCGGCGCGCCGGCGATCCCTACACCCTGGTGCTGGTCGACCTGGACTGGTTCTTCGACTTCGCGCAGCAGGCCGGGGCGGCGGGGGCCGACCGGGCCCTGCAGGCCGCGGCCGGCGCCATCAGCGGGTCCATCCGGGCCGGAGACCGGGCCTACCGCTACGGCGACGACAGCTTCGCGGTCCTCCTGCCGGGCGGCAGCGGGCCCGAGGCGGTCACGGTGGCCGAGCGCATCCGCCTGGCCGTCCAGGAGCTGGCGCTCCCCCACCCGGCCAATCCCGCCGGGGTGCTGACCGCCACTGCCGGGGTGGTGGAGGGCGGCTTCCGCCACGCCGGTGTCGACGAGGTCCTCCACGAGGCCACCGCCATGGTCGCCTCCGGCAAGGAGGGGGGCCGGAACCGGATCGCCTGGCCGCACTGACGGCTGGACGGCCCCGGCGCGGCCCACCGCCCGCTTTGTAGTGACCCCCGGAACGGCCGTAGGGTTCAGGGGTGTCCTCCGTCCATTCCGGGGCGCTGGAGTACGCCTTCGCCCTCGGCCTGGTCGGCGTGGCGAACCCGTGCGGTCTGCCTCTCCTGCCGGCCTATCTCTCGTTCTTCGCCGACCAGCCGGGCACGGGGGCCCGGCGGCCGGTGCAGGCCCTGTCGGCCTCAGCGTTCGTGACCGTCGGCTTCGCCGCCTGCTTCGGCATCCTCGGCCTGGCCTTCGGGGCCGTGGTGGCCACCATCGAGGTGGCCATCCCCTGGTTGATGGTCGGGTTGGGCGCGATCATGGCCCTCATCGGCGTCGCCGGCCTGGCCGGGCGGCCCATCCGGCTGCCCCAGCCCAAGGCCCACCTGGGGGGCCGTCGCCCGCTGGCCATGGTGTCGTTCGGCGTGCTCTACGGGCTGGCCTCCCTCGGATGCGCGCTGCCCGTGTTCCTGGCCGCGGTGGGCGGCAACCTGGACCACCCGGGGGTGTTCGGGATGGTCCGCTCATCCCTCGCCTACGCCCTCGGGATGGGGCTGCTGCTGGCGGTCCTGGCCCTGACCGCCTCCACCGCCCGACGGGCCATTGTGCGCCGGGTCCGACCGGCGGCCAAGGTCGGTCAGATCGCGGCCGCCGCGCTCCTGACCCTCAGCGGAAGCTACGTCGCCTACTACTGGGCCACCAGCCTGGCCGATCCGACTTCGGCCCCGCCCCTGGTCACCGGGGTCAACAACACCCAGGCCGCCATCTCGGCGTGGATGGCGAACAACGCCCGGTGGCTCGGGCTGGCATTCGGGTTGGCGGTCGTGGCGGTGCTCGTCGCGGCGTCGCTGGAGGGATGGCGCCGGAGCCCCTCGCAGGGCGCCACGTCCGCCCATGGCTGATACAGGTCACACCGGCACCCGCACCGCCGACGGATCCGCGCCGGAAGGCGGGCCGCCGGCCGGGCCCCGCAACCGCCGCCCGCTGCTCTTCGCCGCCCTCGGGGTCATCCTGGCCGGCATGCTCGCGGCCGTGCTGCTGTCGCAGTACGGCCAGGGCGGAGTGGCCACCGTCACCGGACCGGCGGCGGCCCGGCTGGCCGGCATCACGGCCCCCACCGCCAACCTGCTGTCACTCTCGGTACTCCCCGGCGACGGCCGGACGGCCCCGGACTTCCACCTGACGGACCAGTCGGGCCGGCCGGTCTCGCTGTCGCAGTTCCGGGGCCGGTCGGTCGTGCTGTCGTTCAACGACGACCAGTGCACCGACGTGTGCACGCTGCTCGCCGAGGACGTGGTTCGGGCCAACCGGGATCTGGGCCCGGCCGGGCGGTCCCACGTGGTGTTCCTGTCGGTGAACGTCAACCCCTTCTACCCGCAGGTCTCGGCGGTGCGGCAATGGAGCGACTCGAACGGTCTGAGCGGGCAGCCGAACTGGTACTTCGCCACCGCCGCGGTCCCGACCCTGCGGGCCATCTGGAAGGACTACGGGGTCTACGTCGGTACCGATGCCACCACCCGGTCCGTCACCCACTCGACGCTGGTCGAGTTCATCGACCCGTCGGGCCGGATCCGGGCCACCGGGGACTTCGGGGAGAACGCCGTCGACGTGGACCCCTACTCCCACGGCCTGGCCCAGGCCGCAGTGGACCTGCTCCCGGCGTCGGAGCGCTCCCCGGTGGCGGGCCCGCAGGCCCCGCCGGGCGGGGGCACGGGGGCGGGCCTGGGCCAGGAGGCCCCGGGATTCTCGCTGCCCGTCCTGGCCGGCGCCGGCCCCGGGACGGCCAGCGGCGCCACTCTCGACCTGCAGAGCCTGAGGGGCCGGCCGGTCGTAATCAACTTCTGGGCTTCCACCTGCGTGGACTGCCGATCCGAACTGGCCGCCTTCGCGGCGGTGGCCGCTTCCGACCCCAAGGTCGCCTTCGTCGGGATCGACGTGGCCGACCCGGCCCCGTCGTCGGCCCGGTCGCTGGCGCGCGCCGCAGGCATCAACTTCCCCGTCCTGAGCGACGCCGGAGGGCGGGTGGCCTCGACCTACCAGGTGAGCGGGCTACCCACCACCGTCTACATCGACCCGACCGGAACGGTGACGGTGCGCCACCCGGGGGCCATGACCGCCGAGCAGCTGCGCTACACGCTGGCCCAGTTCTTCCCCGGTTCGGTCCCCGAAGGGTCGTGACCGCCCGGCCCCAGCCGGCTGGTTCGTGGACGGCCGGACCGGTCAGGCCGGCTCGACCGGCACCACCTCGCCCAGGCGGGTGACCCGCAACAAGGGGCCGATCACCGAGTCCGGGCCGGCCACCACCCGCAGACGGCCGCGCCGGGCTCGGGCGAAGAGGGCGGCGATGCCGGCGCTGTCCATGTAGCTGACGCCGTCCAGGTCGACCACCAGCGCCACGCCCTCGTCGACCCCGGCGGACAGCTCCCGCTCGAATCGACCCACGTTGCTCAGGTCCACCTCGCCCACCACCCGCAGCCGCAGGCCCGACGCCCCCTCGACCAGGTCGAGGTGCAGTTCGGCGCTCACGCGCCGACCCGCTTACGGAGGCGCACCACGGTGCCCGCAGCGGAGCGCTCGACGTCCATCTCGTCCATCAGGGCCCGCATTATGCCGAGCCCCCGACCCCGGTCACCGTCGCTCGAACCGTCCTTCCATCTCCCGTCGTCCGATACCGCGATCTCCACCACCCCGTCCCCCATAATGCCCTCGATCACTACGAACCGCTCAGGGGAGAACCGGTAGGCGTGTTCGATGGAGTTGGCGCACGCCTCCCCCACGGCGATCACCACCTCGGCGGCCTCGGATCCGCTGACGCCCCCCGCCGACAGCCAGTCCCGCAGGCGGCGGCGCATAGCGGAAAGCTGCTCCGGGTCGGTCCGCAGCGACATCGAGAACGCCATCCCCGACCCGGAGGGCTCGGCGGGCCGCCGGAACACCACCAGGGCGATGTCGTCGCTGCGCCGGCCAGGGGGGGCCAGAGCGGCGAGCAGCTCGTCGGCCAGCCGGTCGGGACCGGACGCCCGACGCTCCACCAGGACCGCCCGCAGGCGGGCGAGGCCGTCGTCCAGGGACTCCCCCCGTCGCTCCACCAGCCCGTCCGTGTAGAGCGTCAGAGTGGCGGCCGGCACCATCGGGACCTCGCTCTCGGGCCGGGGCGAGAGCGTGGACAACCCCAGGGGCAGGCCCTGGCCCCGCTCGAGCAGCTCCACCCGACCGTCGGGCTCCATCAACATGGCCGGCAGGTGACCGGCGCTGGAGTAGCGGAGGCTGTCGGCGCCGGCGTCGAGGACGGCGCAGAAGACCGTAGTGCACAGCGCCCCGGGCAGCTGTTCGGCGAAGCGGTCGAGAGCGGCCAGCACCTCCGCCGGGCTCTTCTCCTGCAGCAGGAGGGCCCGGCAGGCGCTGCGCAGCTGGCCCATGGTGGTGGCCGCAGCCAGACCCCGGCCGGTGCAGTCCCCCACCACCACCGCGACGCACCCGTCCGGCAGGTCCACCACGTCGTACCAGTCGCCACCGACCTCGAGGGGAGCGACCGCCGGCAGGTACCGCACGGCCATACCCTCGGGCACCTCCGTGGGGCCCAGAATGGCCCTCTGCATGGCGGTGGCCACCTCACGGCTGTCGTCGAGCAGCTGAGCCCGGTGCAGCGCCTGCCCGAAGTAACCGCACAGGGCGACCAGAAGCGACCGCTCCTCGGCCGACATCCGCCGGGGCTCGTCCAGGTCCATCCACACCATCCGGCGCCCCTCCCCCGGGTCCAGCAGGGCGCCGAAGCCCGTCGCCAGACCGGAGTCGGGCGCCTCCCGGGGTGCGAGCACCACCGGGTTGGACCCGGCGGCCAGGGTCAGCAGCCGGGCGGCCGTGGCCGGGTCGGGAGCCGGGCCGCTCCCCCGGGCGGCCTCCTCGACCGGCGCACCGTCGCGCCAGCTGAGAACGCCGGCCCGGCGGGCCCGGAACGCCCGCAGCAGCTCCGTCAGACCCACCTCGCGCACCTCACCCACATCGCCGGTCTCGGCGATCCGGGTCCCCATACGGGCCAGGGCCGCGTCGCGCTCGACCGCAGCCATCTCGGCGGTGACGTCGTGGAAGGCCACCACCACCCGGCGCTCGTCCCCCTCGCCCACCGGGCTGGCCCGCACCGACGCGTAGAAGCGGTGCCCCAGCCGGTGCCGGAGCGGAACCACCGAGGTCAGGCGCTCCCCGGCCAGGGCCCGCCGGTGCAGATCGCCAGCAGCGGCGTGGGCCTCGCCGTCGACGTCAGCGGCGAAGACCCACGGGAAGGGCTCCACATACGGCGGGCCGGGGCGGGGGAAGCCCAGCAGCCGCTCGAAAGTGGAGTTCGCCTCGATGAGCCGGCCGGCAGCGTCGAGGACCACCACGGCGTCCTGCAGCGAGTCGACCAGGGCCGCCCTCCACTCGGCGTCGCGGTTGCGCAGGGCGGCCAACTCCAGGTTCGACCGCACCCGGGCCAGCAACTCCAGCCCGGAGAACGGCTTGACCAGGTAGTCGTCGGCCCCGGCCCGCAGGCCGACGACCGCCGCCTCCTCCCCGGCCCGGGCCGATAGCAGGACGACCGGGATGGTGGCCGTGGCAGGGTCCGAGCGGAGAGCGTCGAGCAGGGCGAAGCCGTCCACCTTGGGCATCATCACGTCGCTCAGCACGAGGTCGGGCCGTTCGGAGCGGATGTCCTCGAGAGCTTCGGCACCGTCGTCGGCGACCCGGACCACCCAGTAGGGCTCGAGTATCCGCCGGAGATACGACCGCATGTCGGGGTTGTCATCGACTATCAGGACCGTTGCGGCCGCCGTCCGGCCAACCACGGAGCTCACCTCAGGGGCCGGGGTCGGGTCTCCCGCGATGGGGTGCAGCCACTGCAGCGCCTCGTCCAGGTAGGCCAGCAGCGACGACTCCTTCTGGACCGCCCCGGGGGCGGCGGACGGCTGCCCGTAGGGGATCCGCACCGTGAAGGTCGACCCCTGCCCCTCGACGCTCTCGGCCCGGACGTCCCCGCCGTGCAGCCGGGCCAGCTCGGCCACCAGGGCCAGTCCTATGCCGGTGCCCTCGTGGGAGCGGGCCGCCGGGCGGGGGGCCCGGTAGAAACGCTCGAACAGGTGAGGCAGGTGCTCGGCGTCGATGCCCACCCCGGTGTCGGTCACCGACAGGACGGCCTCACGGCCATCGCCCCGCAGAACCAGACGGACAGCCCCGGCCAGGGTGAACTTCAAGGCGTTGGACAGGAGGTTCAGCACGATCTTCTCCCAAATGCCCGGATCGACGTGCACCTCGCCGGTCAGTGGCTGCAGATCGAGGCGGAAGGCCAAGCCGGCCCGCTCGATGGCCGGAGCGAACGACAGGGCCACCTCCCGGGTCAGGGCCACCAGGTCGGTGGGCACCGTCTCGGCCGGCATCCGACCGCCCTCGATGCGGGCGAAGTCCAGCATGTCGTTGACCAGGCGGCGGAGCCGGCGGGTGTTCCGCTGGATCAGCTCCAGCCTCTCCCGCTGGGGCTGCGCCAGAGGGTGCAGGTCGTCGCTGAGGGCGTCCTCCGTGGGAGCGGAGATGAGCGTCAGGGGGGTGCGGAACTCGTGGCTGACGTTGCTGAAGAACTCCGTCTTGGCCCGATCGAGCTCAGCCAGCGACTCGGCCCGGCGCCGTTCGGCCTCGTAGGCCCGCACGCCGGCCAGACCGGCGGCGATGCCCCCGGCCACCAGGCCGGCGAAGCCGAGGTATCCCTCGTCGACCAGCCGGTAGGGATTGAGACCGGCGATGAAGACGCCCACCGGGGCCGCCGGTCCCCCCTCCGACAGCGGTACCAGCAGGGCCTGCGACGGCGGCTGGTCCCATGCCCCGGCAGGCAGATCGGCGAACCGCTCGGCGAGACCGGGAACCACGCGGGGGCGGCCCTCGGCGATCACCTCGGCGAGCGGCCAGGCCGATCCGGTCTCCCCGGTGCGCACGACCTCCGGCGCGGCCGGGTGCCCGGCGGCGATGCCGGTGGGCCCCATGAGCCGGGCGGACCCGTGGCCGTCGAACACATATGTCAGCGTGAACGGCAGGTCCTTGGCGTTGTGCGACAGGCAGCGCTGGACGGCGTCGAAGAGGGCCGCTTCGGTGCGGGCGACCGAGGCTCCCGACGACAGGTCCCGGATGGTCTCCATCCGCCGCTCCGCGATGACCCGGGAGGTCTCCTCGCTGACCACGCACAGCAGGCCTCTGACCTGCCCCTCCTCGTCGCTCACGGGGCTGTAGGAGAAGGTGTGGTAGGTCTCCTCCCGGTAACCGCTGCGCTGCAGGAACAGCAGGAGGGCCTGATCCCAGGTGGTCTCGCCCGAGCTGACCACCGCCTCCACCCGGGGCGAGAGCTCGTCCCAGATCTCCGACCACACCTCCGAGGCCGGACGGGCCAGGGCCCAGGGATGCTTCACGCCGAGGGTGTCCCTGGCGTAGGCGTCGTTGTAGAAGAACGCCAGGTCGGGACCCCACCCGAGCCACATGGGAAATCGGGATGACAGGATCAGGCGCACCAGCGTCCGCAGCAGCGGCGGCCAGCCGTCAGGGTCGCCCACCGACGTGGATGACCAATCGAACTCCGCCATCACCCGGCCCGTCTCGCTCGGTCCGAACAGTGCTCGCCCCCTGCCCCGATCACTCATGTGGACGACTGGACTCTACGACGGCTCGACACCGCACCGGCGGTCGGATCGGGGAGGGTCACAGGAATCCCTTACCCCGTCACCCGCCCGGTCAAGATGGGCACCGCCGCGGTGACGTTCGGATCTATCCCCGGACCGGCCCGGGGCATGGGCTTGTGGTCGGGATGACCGTCGCGGGGAACATATGAGGCATTCCAACGGAGGCGATCATGGGTTCGAACGGCAGCGACAGAACCGACCGGGTGGTGCTCACCACCGGCTCCAACTCGGGGATCGGCCTGGCCGCCGCCCTGGAGGTGGCCCGCCTGGGCTTCCGCTCGGTCGGCGGCGTGCGCTCCGAGGCCAAGGCCCGCCTGGTCCACCGGGCGGCGGAGCGGGCCGGGGTGAGCGTCGAGACCGTCCTTCTGGACGTGACCGACTCCGAGCGGTGCCGGGAGGTCATCGACGATCTACGACCCTGGGGTCTGGTCAACAACGCCGGCTACGGCGGCATGGGGGCCATCGAGGACGTGGACGACGAAGAAGCCCGGCTCCTGATGGAGACCATGGTCATGGCGCCCATGCGCCTCAGCAGGTTGGCCGTCCCCCACATGCGGGCCGGGGGCGGCGGCCGGGTGATCAACATGTCGTCGGTCTTCGGCCGCACCACGGCGCCGCTGGCCGGCTGGTACTCGGGGGCCAAGCACGCCCTCGAGGCGCTGAGTGACGCCTTCCGGATGGAGGTGGCGTCAGCCGGTATCAAGGTCGTGCTGGTCGAGCCCGGAGGCTTCCGGACGGGGATCTGGGGCGAGGTGGGTGAGACCGCGACGATCAGGGCCGGGTCGGCCTACGAGCGGGCCTACCGGCGGTCCTCGACCGGGCTGCGCCTGACCGAGCCGCTCATGGGGGATCCGGCCCGGGTGGCCGGGGTGGTGGGGCGGGCGCTGACCAGCCGATTCCCCTCGGAGCGCTACCTGGTGGGACTCGACGCGGTGGCCCTGACCCTGGCCCGCCGGTACACGCCCACCGGGCTGCGCGACCGCCTCACCCGGCTGGGCCTGGGCCTGTGACCCACGCGGGCCCGCCTGGTGGCCTCGCCCGGTCCGGGAAGCGCTCCGCCTGGCGGGGCCGGCAGCCCTGGTAGCTTCAGGGGCGCCGTGCGACGGCTGCGCCACAGTTTGAGCGGCTCGCCCCCCGGGTACCTGGCATCGGTGTTCCCCATCCTGCGCCCGGGCCCGGCCTCCTGATGCCCGGACGGGTGGTCATCCTCACCGCCGGTATGGGCGCAGGCCACGACCAGGTGGCGCGGGAACTCCAGCGGCGGCTGGCCGAGCGGGACATCGGCTGCGACGTGCTCGACGTGTGGGATCTCCTCCCGTTGGGCCTCGGCAACCTGATCACCGGCTTCTACAAGGCCGTGGTCCGCCACCTGCCGTGGCTGTACGAGGGCATATACGCCGTATGGCTGCGGCCCTCCGACCATCCGGGCCGGAGGGCTTCGCCGGTGATCCGGCTGGCCGGGCGGAGCCTCCGGCGATGGTCGGCCGTCCACCACCCTGATGGCGCCGTCTCCACCTTCCACCTGTGCTCCCAGGTCCTGGGTGACCTGCGCCGGCGGGGGCTGATGCCCATCCCCACGGCCTCCATCGTGGTCGACTTCGCCACCCACGGGCTCTGGGTCGACCCCGACGTCGACCTGCACCTGTGCCTGCACCCGTCGCAGGCGGAGAGGGTGCTAGCGCTGGGGGCCCCGGCCGCGGAGGCGCCCGGACCGGTCGTACAGCCGTCGTTCGCCCACCCCCGGTGGAACCGCGGCGACGCCCGCCGGGCCCTCGGTCTGACCGAGGCGGACCGGGCCGTGCTGGTCGTCGCCGGTTCCTGGGGGGCCGGTCGCATCGAGCGCACCGTCCGGGCGGTGGCCGCCGACGGGCGCTTCCGGGTCATGGTCGTGACCGGCCGCAACGAGGCCCTGCGGCGACGTCTGGGATCCGCCGGCTGCGGCGATGTCTTCGGCTGGGTGGAGGACATGGCCCAGCTGACCATCGCCGCCGATGCGGTCGTGGAGAACGCCGGCGGCCTCATGGCCATGGAGGCCATGGCGGTGGGGACCCCCGTGGTCAGCTTCGGCCCCATACCGGGCCACGGCCGGGAGAACGTGGCCCGCATGGACCAGGTCGGCGTGGCGCTCCACGCGCGCTCCGAGGAGGAGTTGCTGAAGGTGCTCGGCCAGGTCACCGAGGACGGTCCGGTCCGCTCCGGGCTCACCGCCGCGGCGTCCGCCATGTTCCGGGACGACATGGCCGACTCGGTGGCGGCGATGGTCCGCGCCCCGGTGGCTGACCGGCGGTTCCCCGACAGCGGGCCAACCTCGTAGCGCGCGGAGCCCCCGATGAACCTCAGCTTCCTGCTGGCCGTGCTGGCGGCGGCATCCAACGCCGCCTCCAACATCCTCCAGCGCAAGGCCGACAAGGAGGAGCCTCCCGAGCTGGCCATGAAACCGCAGTTGATCCTCGATCTGCTGCACCGGCCGGTGTGGCTGGCCGGGTTCGCCACCGTGGTGGTGTCGTTCCTCCTCGACGGGGCGGCCCTGAGCATGGGCCAGCTCGCCGCGGTCCAGCCGATACTGGTCCTCGAGCTACCCATGACGCTGATCGGCGGCACCCACGTTTTCGGGTCGCGCATGCGCCGCAGGGAGTGGGTGGCGGTGGCGGTGATGACCGCCGGACTGGCCGGGCTGATCTTCTTCCTCAACCCCTCGCGGCCCACCGTCCACCACGTCGCCCTGCTCGGCTGGCTGATCGGCGGCGGGGTCACCGTTGCGGCCGTCGCAGCGTGCATAGTCGCCAGCTCGCGCGGCGGCCCAGCCCGGCGACCGGCCCTGCTCGGCCTGGCCGCCGGGATCTCCTTCGGCCTCACCGCGGCGTTCATGAAGAACGCCACCCGCGCCCTCAGCCACGGGCCGGCCGCCGTCTTCGGGGACTGGAGCACCTACGCCATGGCGGCCAGCGGGCTGGTGGCCATGTTCCTGATGCAGAACGCCCTGCAGGCCGGCCCACTGTTCGCAGCCCAGCCGGGGATCACCCTGGCCGATCCCGGGGTTGCCATCCTGTGGGGGGTGCTGGTCTTCGGCGAGCAGACCCGTCAGGGGCTGTGGCTGGTCGGCGCGCTGGCCGGGGCCGCCGCCCTCGGGACCGGCACGGTCCTGCTGAGCCGTTCCCCGCTGCTGCAGGAGGTCGGCGGCGACAGCGACGAGCCGGCCCGGCCAGAGGAGGTCGAAACGTGAGAAGCGAGACGTTCAGCGTCCGGACCGGCTCCGGGCCGGCCGTCGTGGACATCACCCCGGAATGCCAGCGGTTCGCCACCACCGAGGCGGACGGGCTGCTGTCGGTCTTCGTGCCGCATGCCACAGCCGGCGTGGCCCTGATCGAGACCGGCGCCGGCAGCGACTCGGACCTGCTCCGCCAGCTCGACGAGCTGCTGCCATCCGATGACCGGTGGGAGCACCGGCACGGCAGCCGCGGTCACGGCCGGGACCACGTCCTGCCGGCGTTCATCAGCCCTTCGATGACGGTACCGGTCCTGGGTGGCCGCCTGCAGCTGGGGACGTGGCAGTCGGTGTGCCTGGTGGACACCAACGGCGACAACCGCGACCGGCAGGTCCGGCTCAGCTTCCTGACGGCCTGAAAGCACCGGGGTCAGCGGCCGACGGCCACCAGGCGGTGGCCCAGAACCCGCCCCGAATGGAGCTCCAGGATCCCGAAGGTGGGATGCGGCTGGCGACGGCGCTGGGTTGGGGACCCGGGGTTGAAGAGCAGCTGGCCGTCGATACCGGTCTCGGCGAGCGGAACGTGGCTGTGCCCGAAGACCACCACCGGGCAGCCCGGGAACATCCGCTGCAGCCTGCTAGCCCGCCCCTGGCTGCGCCCGCTGTCGTGGACCAGGCCGACGCTCACCCCGGCCACATCGACTACCGCCGTGTGCGGGAGCTGCCCGGCCAGGGCCTGGTCGTTGTTGCCGAGCACGGCGTGCACCGGGGCATAGCAGCGCAGCCGGTCCAGAACCCCGGGCTCCACCACGTCGCCGGCGTGGAGGATCAAGTCGGCGCCCGCCAGGTGATCGAGCAAGGTCTCGGGGAGCCCGCGGGCCGGTCCACCCCCCGGGCCCCGATCCCGCAGATGGGTGTCGCTGACGACCACGACCGTGGTACCGGCCACGGCCCGAGGCTACTCTCCGCTGCGGCCCGGCCGGCCCCCACCAGCGGCCCGGCGCCGGCGCCGGGCCGGGCGGGCCGAGGGAGCGGTCGGGCGGCTGGCGGCCGGGGCCGGGGTGGAGGACCGACGGCCCAGCCCCGATATGCGGACCGGCACGGCCTTCTCGAGGGCCACGGCGTCGTCGTACTGGTCGTCGGTGACGAGGGCCACGACGGTGCCGGCGGCCCCGGCCCGGGCGGTCCGGCCCGAGCGGTGGATGTAGTCCTTGGCATCGGCGGGCAGGTCGAAGTGGATGACCCCGTCCACGCCGTCGACGTGGATGCCGCGGGCGGCCACATCGGTGGCCACCAGGGTGGTGATCCGCCCGGCCTTGAACTCTTTCAGCGTCCGCTCCCGCTGCCCCTGGGTCCGGCCACCGTGCAGCACCCCGGCAGCCACGCCCCGGCCCTTCAGCTGGCGGGCCAGCCGGTCGGCGCCGTGCTTGGTCCGCACGAAGATGATCGACGACTCCAGCTCACCAACCAGCTCGGCGCAGGCCGCCACCCGGTCGGCCCGATCCACTTCGTGGAAGCGGTGCCGGGCGGTGGCCAGGGCGTCGACGGGGGGCTTGACCTCGTGTACCACCGGATCGTTCTGGTACCGGCGCACGAGCACGTCCACCTCCCCGTCGAGGGTGGCGGAGAACAGCAGCGTCTGGCGCCCCGGCGGGGTGGCGTCGAGGATGCGCCGGACGGCCGGCAGGAAGCCCATGTCAGCCATCCGGTCGGCCTCGTCGAGGACCACCGTCTCCACCTCGCCCAGTCGTATGTCACCCCGGGCCATCAGGTCCTCGAGGCGGCCCGGGCAGGCGACGGCCACGTCCGTGCCCCGCCTGAGGGCGTCCAGCTGGGCTCCGAAGCCGGTGCCTCCGTAGAAGGCGTGGACCCGCAGGCCCCGAACCTCCAGCAGGAACGCCAGCTCCTCGGCTATCTGGGCGGCCAGCTCCCGGGTGGGGGCCAGCACCAGGGCCCGGGGCCGCTTCGGTGAGCTCTTGGCCACCCGGGCGGCCACCGGCAGCGAGAAGGCCAGGGTCTTGCCCGATCCGGTGGGCGCCTTACCACAGACGTCCCGGCCGGCCAGGGCGTCGGCGATGGTCCCGGCCTGGATGGCGAGAGGCTGGCGGATGCCCCGCTCGGCCAACCGGGAGACCAGGGCGGCGGGCAGGCCCAGTTCGGCGAAGGACGCGCCGGGGCGGCCGTCGAGGCCGGGTGACACTGATGACAACGGAAACTCCCTCTTCGTGGTCGCACACTGCAGACCCGGTGCGGAGCCCGCCCGATACCCAGTGGCTCGGACCCGGCATGAGCCACTCTGATCCGACGGGGGCAATCTAGCCGACGGCCGGCTCCCCCCGGGTGGGCCCGATCAGGCCGCGTGCCACTGGTTGCCCCCCCGTCGCTTGGCCTCGTACAGGGCCCGGTCGGCCTCGGCCAGCAGGTGGGTCGGGTCCACCGGCTGACCGGGGGCGGCCACCGCCACCCCGGCGGAGATCGTGACCCGGCACCGGCCCTCGTCTCCGTCGTCGCGGCGGCCCACGGCCCGTACGCAGCGCTCGGCGATGGTGTGGGCCTCCTCGACGCCGGCCACCCTGGCCACCACGATGAACTCGTCGCCGCCCATACGGGCCACGTCGTCACCGGAGCGCACGGCGCTGCGGAGGCAGCCGGCCAGACTTCGCAGGGCCTCGTCACCGGCGACGTGACCGTGGCGGTCGTTGACCTGCTTGAGCCCGTCGGCGTCGCAGATGATCACGGCGACCGGGCCCGACATCACCAGTCGCTGCAGGGCCGATGTCAGCCTGCGGTCCCCTCCCCGGCGGTTGAGCAGGCCGGTCAGGGCGTCCTGCTCCGCCTCCCGGCGGTGCTGCTCGAGCTCCTGCTGGTCGCGGGTGAGATCCTGGAAGGTGCACACCGTCCAGCCCGGGCAGCCTTCGGCGTCGAGGCGGCGCAGGGCGGTGCGCGACCAGCCCTCCCCCCCGGCCGACCGGTACCGGTGCTCGACCACCACCGGGCGGCCCCCCGCCCGCTGGGCCTGGGCCGCCGCCCCGGCCAGCCGCCCGGCGTCCTCGGCCACCGCCAGGTCCCCGACCGCCACGTGGCGCAGGCCGGCCAGCTCCCGCCCCAGCAACGCCTCCATCTCGGCGTTGGCGTCCACCAGGCGCATCTCGGAATCGAGCACCGCTACAGCCACCGGCGCGCTTTCGAAGACCGCCCGGTAGAGCGCTGCCGGTTCCATGGACAGCGTTACTACCCCGAAGCGCGGACCCTGTCCCGGCGGGGTGGCCGGAGCCGGAAAAGGCCGCAGGTGCGGGCGCTCAGCGGCTCAGGCCGGAAGTACCGCCTCGATGGCCGATACCAGCTCCTCGGCGTCAGGGGTCACCCCCGGCCGGAACCGGCCCACCGCCCGGCCGTCCGGCGCGATCAGGAACTTCTCGAAGTTCCACTGCACGTCCCCGGCCTCGCCGGCGGCGTCTTCCACCACGGTCAGCTCCTCGTAGAGGGGGTGGCGGTGCGGGCCGTTGACGTCGACCTTCTCCGTCATCGGGAACGTGACCCCGTAGGTGGTCGAGCAGAAGGTGGCGATCTCATCGGCGGTCCCCGGCTCCTGACCGGCGAACTGGTTGCACGGCACGCCGAGAACGCTGAAACCCCGGTCCCTGTACCTCTCGTGCAGCTCCTCCAGCCCGGCGTACTGGGGGGTGAGCCCGCAGCGCGACGCCACGTTGACCACCAGCGTGGCCCGGCCGGCGAACTGCGAGAGATCCATCGGCTGGCCGTCGAGGGTGGAGATGACCGTTTCGGAGAGGGGCATGCCGGCGCCAACCCCGCAGGCCGGGGCCCTATTCCCCGGCCCTGCGGACCTCGGCCGCCGCCGGGGCGGTCCCCGATCGGGGCGGCCCGGTCGGGCAGGCTGTTGGCCATGCAGCCGAACGGACCGGACCAGCCGGCGTCGTCCCCGCCGCCCGGTCCCCAGAATCCGGGACCTTTGCTGCGCACGGCGGGCGACTACGCCTGGCGCCTGTTGGCCGTCGGCACGGTCGGCTATTTCCTGGTGCAGCTGCTGTCCAAGCTGGACGTGGTCGTCATCCCCTTCCTCGCTGCCATCCTGGTGACCGGCCTGCTCCAGCCGGTCGCCAACCGGCTGCGGCGCATCGGCCTGGGTCGGGGACCGGCGACCCTGATCACCATGCTCGGGGCCATCTTCCTGCTCGGGGGGCTCATGACCGAGGTGGTGGTCCGGGCCACCCAGCAGGCCCCCCAGCTCGGGAACGAGATCAACCGCCTCCTGCCGCACGTCCGGCACTGGCTGATCCACGGGCCGCTGCAGATCAACGCCAAGACGGTGGACAACCTCAACAACACCGTCACCAACGACATCACCAAGAACAGCTCGAAGATCGCCTCGGCCGCGCTGTCGACGGGCAAGACCGTCCTGTCGTTCCTGACCGGGCTGCTCCTCGCCATCTTCTCGGTCATCTTCCTCGTCTACGACGGCGACCGGGTGTGGGCGTTCCTGGTGAAGGGGTTCCCCGTCTCGGCCCGCCCGGCCGCCGACGCGGCGGGACGGGCGGCGTGGCGGACGATCAGCCAGTACGTGAGAGGAACGCTGATCGTGGCCACGTTCCACGGGGTGGTGGTGGCCATCACCCTGACGCTGCTGGGTGTGCCGCTGGCGTTCCCGCTGGCGGTGCTGGTGGCGCTGGGCAGCTTCGTGCCCCTGGTCGGAGCGTTCGTCACCGGGGCGCTGGCGGTGGGAGTGGCGGGGCTCAGCCAGGGCCTGGTGGCCGCCATCGTGATGGTCGCGGTCCTCCTGCTGGACAACCAGGTCGAGGCGCACCTGCTCCAGCCCTTCGTCGTCGGCCGGTACGTCCGCCTCCACCCCCTGGGCATCGTGTTGTCGCTGGCGGCGGGCGCCATCCTGTTCGGGATTGTCGGCGCCATCGTCGCCGTCCCGGTCGTAGCCTCGATCAACAGCGCGGCCCGGGCCGCCATGCCCTTCACCGGCCGGGGCCGGGAGGCCCCGGACCAGGATCGGGATCCGCCTCGCGAAGGAGCCTGATTCCTCCCCGCGGAGGATGCCGCCGGGCCCCCTCCGCCGTAGCCTGAACCCCGTGGCGCGCGACGAGGAGTTCCGGAAGGTGGCCGAGGACCTGCGGGCCCTGGGCCGCTCGCTGGCCCGGGACTTCTGGCAGGCCGCCGACCAGGCCCGCCGATCCGGCCGGCCGCCGTCCCACATCATCCGCCACGGTCTCCGCCAGATGGCCGGGGAGGCCAGGCGGGGCCTCTTCGGCGAGGACGTCCGGCGCGACCCCCGGTGGGTCCGGCCCCACCGGGGAGCGTGGGGCGGCTACCCGCGCTGGGGGCCGCCCCCCGGCCGCGGCGCCAGCCGCCCCGGCGGGTGGCGGGGCTTCGGACCGCCGGTGGGGGCGGCCCCGGCTCCCCGACCGCGCCGCCCGGCCCGACCGCCGGTACGCCGCCGATGGGACGCCACCACCCTGCTGGGCACGCTGATCGTGCTGTTCGGCTCGGCGTGGCTGCTAGGGGCCCTCCACGCCATCCGGGTCCCCCTGGAGGGAGTGGTGGCCGTCGGACTGATGCTCCTCGGCGGGGCCGTGGTTCTGACCGCCCGCACCGACTGGAGCCTCAGCCGGCGGGCCTGGCCTCTTTGGGTAGGAGCGGCCCTGGTGGTGGTTCTGGTCGCCACCTCGGGCACGCTCGGCATCGCCGGCACCTTGGACCACGTCCAGTTCGGGACCATGCAGCGCACCGCCACCGCCGGCCAGACGGTCTACGGCGGCTTCGGCAACCTCAGCGTCGACGCCCGGGGCCTGAAGCCCGGCGGGGTGCTCAAGGTCGAGAGCGCCGCCGGCGAGACCCACATCGACACCCCGCCCGGCATACCTGTGGAAATACACGCCCGGGTGCTGGCCGGGCGGGTGTGCGTCGAGGGCGCCCCGCAGGCCCAGGGCCTGGAGGCCGGGGTCAACGCCCTGTTCGGCTCGGGCCCGGCCGAGCCGATAACCGTCACCGTCCGCCAGATGGCGGGGGCCGTGATCATCGACGGGTCCGGATGCAGCCGGCGGTGAACGGGCCGGTGGCCACCTACCAGTACCGGACCTCGAGGGTGGCGCTCGGCACCTTCTTCCTGCTGATCGGCGCAGCCTTCCTCCTCGACAGCGCCGGCGTGTTCCGGGTCACCGCCGCCCTCTTCTGGCCGCTCCTGGTCATCTCGGTGGGCGTGGGCCTGCTCATCCACCGGGCCCGCCGGCTGATGGTGGAGGAGGACCGCAGCGCCCAGCTGGCCGTCGCCGAGGAGCGGGTGCGCATCGCCCGGGAGCTGCACGACATCGTGGCCCACGGCGTGTCCCTGATGACCATCCAGATCGCCGCGGCCCGGCGCGTTTCGACCCGCAGCCCGGCGTCGGCCACCGAGTCCCTGGAAGCGGCCGAGGAGACCGGTCGCCAGACGCTCAACGAGTTGGAGGGGATGCTGGCCGTCCTCAGGGGGGCCGACGCCTCCATCGGCGCCGCCGCCGGCAACGTCGCCGGGGCCGGGGCGCCGACGGGGCCCGGACCGGTGGGCCGCTCTCCGCTGCCGCGCATCGCCGACCTGGAGGGCCTGGTGGAAGCGGTACGCCAGACCGGCCGGACGGTCCGTTTCCAGGTGCTGGGCGACCCCCCGACCGTGCCGGCCAGCGTGGAGATGACGGTGTTCCGGGTGGTCCAGGAGGCCCTCACCAACGCCGTCCGCTACGCCGGCGACGCCCCCGTCGACATCCAGGTGATCTTCTCCCCGGCCGCCATAACCGTCTTCGTGGACGACGAGGGACCCGGCGCGGCAGCCACCGCCCGCCCGGCCCCGGGCCGCTCGGGGGCACCCGGACACGGGCTGGTCGGCATGCAGGAGCGCCTGGCCGCGGTGGGTGGCACCCTGGAGGCCGGCCCCCGCCGGCCCGGGCCCGGCTGGCGGGTCTACGCCACCATCCCGGTGATCCTCCTCGACGTGGCCTGAGCGCCTTCGTCGTCGCCCTTCCGGCGGGCCCCGGCGGCCGGCGGGGGCGCGCCGGAGCGGGCCGAGCGGACACACTGTTGCGGTGATACGCCTGCTCATCGCCGACGACGAGGCCATGGTCCGGCGGGGGCTGCGCCTGGTGCTCGAGGCCGAGGACGATCTGCAGGTCGTCGGCGAGGCGGCCGACGGAGCCGAAGCGGTCGAGCAGGCCCTGCGCCTGCACCCCGACGTGGTGCTGATGGACGTCAGGATGCCCCGCATGGACGGAGTGGACGCATGCCGGCGCCTGACCACCGGCAGCGCCACCAAGGTCGTGATCCTCACCACCTTCGACCTCGACGAGCATCTCTTCGCCGCGGTGCGAGCCGGCGCCAGCGGCTTCCTGCTGAAGGCTTCCCGGCCCGAGGATCTGGTGTCGGCCATCCGGGCGGCCTACGCCGGCAACGCCCTGGTCGAGCCCCGCATGACCAAACGCCTGCTGGACGAGTTCGCCCGGGCCCCCCGCCAGCACCTCTCCCCCGGCACCCTCCCGAGCCGCTTCGCCGAGCTCACCGACCGGGAGATAGACGTGCTTCGCGAGGTCGTGCGGGGAGCCAGCAATGCCGAGATCGGCGAGCGGCTGTACATCAGCGAGACCACGGTCAAGACCCACGTCAACCACATCCTCACCAAGCTGGGTGTACGGGACCGGATCCAGGCGGTGGTGCTCGCCTACGACGAGGGCCTGGTGGAGCCCGGTCGGGGGCCGACGGCCTGACCGGCGGGCCGGGCCGGCCGGAATCCCCCTCCGGGAGGAGAGAGAATCCGCCCCCCGGACGATGCCGGCGGGGCCGGGTCGCCTTAGCTTGGAACCGGCAAGGAGGATCCATGTACAACTTCCCGTACGAACCCCCCGCCGGCTCGGCGTACCCCCCCGGACCGGCCCCGCAGACCGGCCGTCACGGGCCCGGCCTGATGCGCATGATCGTGGCCGCGCTGCTCATCGCAATGGTGGCGTCGCTCGTGTTCGGGCCGGCGCTGTGGGCCGTGGGGTTCGTGTTCCACCTGGTCGGCTTCGTCGTCCGGCTGGCCATCCTGGCCGCCATCGGGCGGTTCATCTGGCGGCGGGTTGTCCACCGCCCCGCCGGCCGGCGCGGCATATGACCCTTGACACACCGCCGCCCGGGGGCTTCAATTGAGATCGATCGACCGGGACGTCGGAAGCCCCGACTGGCACGGAAAGGAGGGCACTGTGGCAACACGGAGCTCGTCCGAGGAGGACGGTCCGCCCCGCTGTTGAGGGGCTCGGCCCGCCAGGAGCGGGCAGGGCCCTACCAGTGATCGTCGTGGTGGCGGCGCACATCGGCCGGCCCTATGGCCGGGTCGCGTTGCGGCGTGACCCGGGACGAGGCGGTCCCACAGAGAAGCTGCGTTTCAGTCACCGACGGCGATCGGTCCAACCGGCACAGGAGAGGCACCCGACGGGGCTTTCCTGTGCCGGTTGGCGCGTCCGGGCCCGGAGGCCGCATGGCCGATAACCGGCCGGGCATGAGACCATGAAAGGCGTGAGTGACCTGCCCGAGCACTGGGAGCGCCCCGACGAGGCGTCCTCGGAGGTGGATCTGGCTCCCCGCTCGGCCCCGCTGGACCGGGCCCGGTCACGACAGCTCGAGCTCACCCCGGAGGAGAAGGTGGCGCGCCGGCGCAACCGCCGCTGGATGGTCGGGGTGGCCGTACCGTCGATCGCGGTCCTGCTGGCGGCGTTGCTGGCCTCCCGCCAGGCGGCCAACAACCAGCCCAAGGGGCCGGCCATCACCGCCCCGGCCGGCTACTCGGTCCACAAGGACGGCTACTTCTCCTACGTGGTCCCGGCCCAGTGGTCGAACAACGGCGAGTTCACCGACAGCACCGGCGACGTGGACACCTCGGGCCGCAGCGGTTGGGCCGCCGAGCACATCGGCTACCGGACCACGCCCCCCGTGATCGGCGAGGCCCAGCCGACGTCCCTGAAAGCCTTCGGACTGCCCCAGCCGGAGCCCTACCAGCTGACCGGTGGCCACCCGGTGGCCGTTCCCGGCGCGGCGGTGGCCTTCTCCTACCGGATGACCCGCCCCGGCTTCGCCGCCACCGTCATCAACGCCTGGACCGACAGATACGACGTCGAGATCTGGTTGGTCGTAGACGCCCCGGCCCCGGTCACGGCCCGCATCATCGCGTCGCTGACCGCCTGAGGAGGGGAGGCCGGACCCGGTCCGCTCAGTCGGCGCCGCTCAGTCGGCGCCGCGCAGGCGGGGCCACTCGATCCGGCACCACGAGACCCGCTGGCAGGCCGGGCAGCGCATGAGGCGGGGCCACGGCCTGGTGGGCAACCACAGCGAAGGCAACAGCGAAGCGGCCAGACCCGGTAGCGACATCGGGGTGCGGCCCAGGCACGTCCGGCACTCCACCACGACGGTCGTGATCCCGGCGTGGATCTCCGGGCCGTCGGCCCCGGCCGGGCCGGGAGTCCGCTCGGCCGGGGCCGCTCCGGAGAAGAACGCCCGCCGGCCCCGCGGCTCGTCCCCGGCGGCGCCGGGCCGGGACGCTGCGCTGCGGTCCTCACCGGTGGTCCGCTCCGGCGGGTCGCCACCCTCACCGGTCGCCAGCCCCGAGTCGTAGGGTCCCGAGAACAGGGCCCGCCGGCCCGGTCGCGAGCCGGGTCCTGACTGGTTGCCGGGCCGGTCGCTCACCGGGAGCGGCCCTTGCGGCCCGCCGGCTGCGAGTCGATCAGCGCGGCCAGCGCCCGGTAGGCCTCGGCGCTCGGGGATCGCGGGGCGTGCTGCAGCACCGAGCAACCCCGGCCGGGGGCCTCCGCCACCCGCACCGACTTCGGCACCGGGGGCTCGAGCACGGCCAGCCCGTAGTTGGTGCCGACCGCGGCCAGGGTCTCCTGGGCCAGGCGGGTCCGGGGATCGAACATGGTGGCGACCACGCCCACCACCTCCAGGCCGGGGTTGGTGAAGGACCGCACATCGGCGATGGTCTCCATCAGCTGCCCTACCCCCCGGTGGCTGAGGGTCTCGCACTGCAGCGGCACCAGCACCCCGCCGGCGGCGGTGAGGCCGTTGATGGTCAAGATGCCGAGCGAAGGCGGGCAGTCGATGAGGACGAAGTCGTAATCGCTGCGGATGACGTCGAGAGCCCGGCTCAGGGCGTACTCCCGGCCCGGCCGGGTCAGCAGGTGCACCTCGGCACCGGCCATGTCGATGCTCGACGGCAGGAGGTCCATGCCGTCGACGTGGCGCCTGGCGTCGGTCACGTCCGCTTTGCCGGTCAGGACCTCGTAGAGGGAGACGTCGAGGGCGTCGGGGTCCACGCCCATGGAGAACGTCAGGCAGGCCTGGGGGTCCAGGTCGACGAGCAGGACCCGTCGGCCTTTCTCGGCCAGCGCGGCGCCCAACGAGTGCACTGTGGTGGTCTTGGCCACGCCACCCTTCTGGTTGGCGACCGCGACTGTCTGCGTCACAGCCACCAGCCTAACGGGGCCCGGGCGGGACCCCGGTCGGATCGGGGGCGGCCATGGCAGGAGCGGTGGCGCCGAGGTACAGGTCACCGCCCCAGGGGCGGCCCACCACGGTCGGGAACGGCTCCACCCGCACGGCGGCGCCGGGATGGGGGGCGTCGACCATGAGGCCGGCCGGGTCGACCACCAGCCCGACGTGGGTCGCCGTCGCCGGGGTCGGGCCGAAAAAGACCAGGTCGCCCGGGGCCAGCGGTGCACCGTCGGGGACGGCCGGGCCGGCCCGGAACTGGTCCTGCGCCACCCGGGGCAGGACCACGCCGGCCGAGGCGTAGGCGGCCTGGGTCAGCCCGGAGCAGTCGAAACCCACCCCCGGGGTCTCGCCCCCCCAGCGGTACGGCGTGCCGACCTGGGCCAGGGCGTACTCGACCGCCCGGTCCCCGGCCGGTGCCGGACCGAACGGCCCGAGGCCCAGCGACCGGGCCACAGCCAACACCTGGGCCACGTAGGACGCCGAGTGGTTGTAGTCGAACACGGCGGCCCCCAACCGGGCCGGGTCGCTTGCGCCGTCGGCGCAGAGCATCCGGGCTGCGGCGTAGACCGCGTCGACCGGGTCGTAGGGACTCGGAGGCGAGACCCCGCCCGGAGGAACGGGACGGTCGAAGGCCGCGAAGGTCGCCGGCTCGAACTGCATCGGCCCCTCCGCCCCGGCCGGGTTGCGACCCCGGTGCACACCGGGCAGCGACGCCGTCCCGTTGGCCGACTCGACGGTCCCGATGGCGGCCAGCACCTCCCAGGGCAGACCGGGACAGACGCCGGCCGCGGCGGCATAGAGGCGGAGCATCCGGGCCGGGACCGGCGGCCCCGCGGGGCCAGCCGTCGTCCAGGCCGCCGGAGCGGACGGCCGGCCCAGCGCGGCGACTCCGATCAGGGCCACCACCGGACCGGTCAGGGAGCAGGCAGCCGCCCCCAGAAACATGGCCACAATCTGCTTTTTCATGATGTTCCATGTTATCCCGATGGAGAAGTCCAGTCCGGGTCCCGGTACTCTCGTGGAGCGCGGAAGAGGAGGAACCACTTGCGGCCGTCGATTGCCGACTACGAGGTGCTGGAGGTACTGCCGGGGTCTCCGGGCGAGGGGACGCGGTACCTGTGCCGCCCCCCGACCCGCCTGGCATGGGACGATCCGGTGGAGGTGACGGAGCTACCGGTCGCCGCGGACCGCTGGGCGCAGTGGAGCGACACGATGGTCCGGCTGGCGGCGGTACCGGGCCCGGACCTGCGGGCCATGATCGAGGTAGGTGTGGACCGGGCCGGGCAGGGGGCGTACATCAGCTGTGAGGCCGCCACCGGCGGCAGCCTGGCCGAGCCGGTGACCGCCGACTCCGACACCCTGAGCCGGGCGGGCCGCATAGAGGCGGTGGCCGCCGCGGCCCGGGCCGCCCACGCCCTCCACGAGGCCGGACTGGCCCACGGCTCCATCGGCCCGGGGTCGGTGCTCCTGACCGCCCGGGGACCGGTCCTGGCGCCCCCCCGGCTCGACCGGCCGGAGGGCTTCGCCGTGCAGGCCACGTCGGCCCCGGCGCTGTCGGCCCTCGATCCGGACCTGCTGCGGGGCGAATCACCGGCGCGCAGCAGCGACGTGTGGTCGCTCGGCGCCACCCTGCACCTGGCGCTCAGCGACCGGCCGCTGTACCCGGGCATCGACTCCGACCAGCCGGTCACCGCCGTGCAGCGGGTCATGTTCACCCGCCCCGAGCTGGACCCGGATCTCGACGAGGGGGTCCGGGACCTGGTCAGCCGCTGCCTCGCCACCGATCCGGCGGATCGCCCCGACACCGCGGCCGAGGTGGCCCGGACGCTGACAGGACTGGGGGCGGGCGGATGATCGAGCGGCTGGAGGTGACCGCAGGCCCCGGAACGGTGATCCGTTACGGATCGGTGGCCGCCTGGGCGGCCCCGTCCGCGTCGCCGGGCCTGATCAGCTTCCTGGCCGTATCGGCCCGGAACCTGGCGGGCGCGACAGCCGGAGGGCAGCAGCTGACCGATCACCTGGCCGGGGTCATCGAGGACCGCGACCCCGAGCCCGACGTGGCGTTCGCGGTGGTCGGCCCGAGCCCGGAGGGATGGGCGGCCCTGCTCCACGGCCCGGTGCAGGTGTGGGACGGCAGTCGCTGGATCGCCCCCGACCCGTGGCCGGGGTGGCGGCGCGCCGCCCTGCGGCCCTCACCCAGCCTGGCCGTGACCCCCGTCGGCACCTCCCTACCGGCGATCTCGCCCGATTCGGTGTGGGATCTGGAGGCCGGCGTGGTGCCCGGTGGCGGGTTCGTCCTGGTCCCGGCCCGCAGCAGCGAGCCGGCCCCGACAGAGGTCGGCGGCCGGACCGCCATGGCGACCGTCGAGGCGGGCCCGGCCACCGCCGGAGCGACTTCGCCGGAACCCCCGGCGGCCACGGTTCCGTCACCCGGGGAGCGGGTGGTCGGAGAACCGTCTCCGGCCGGCCCGACGGCCGGTGGAGCGCCGACGGCCCTGGTCCCCTCAGGCGCCCCGGCGCCGGTCGAAGCGGCACCGTCCGGGCCGGTCGCCCGCCCGGATGAGCCGGCCCCCGTCGACCTGCGGTCCGCCCAGGTGAGGTCGCGGGTGGTGGCCTATCCCCCGCTGCCCGCCGGCGGAACGCCCGGCCGACCGGTCCCCGGGGCTCCGGTCGTGGCCGGGGTGGTGTGCCGGCGAGGTCACCTCAACCGGCCCGGGACACCGCTGTGCGTGCGCTGCGACACGCCGATCACCGACGAGGACGCCTACAACGTCAGCGGCACCCGCCCGGCCCTGGGCTGCCTGGTTCTCGACGACGGGGAGGTGTACCGGCTGGAGAGCGGCTATCTGGTCGGAACCGATCCGACGCTCGATCCGACGGTCAGGGGGGGCCTGGCCCGCCCCCTCCGCCTGGAGGGAACCCAGGTCGCGACCAGCCACGCCGAGATCCGCCTGCACGACTGGGACGTGGTCCTGACCGACCGGGAATCTCCCGGCGGGACGTTCCTGTACGGCCCGGAGTCCACGGCGTGGGAGAAGCTGCGGGCCTACCAGCCGCGGGTGCTCCAGCCGGGCACCCACATCGCCTTCGGCCAGCGGGTGGCCACCTTCCTGACGCCGTGGATAGCCGGGGCCCGGCCACCGGGTCCCGGCACGGGGCCTGGCGGTCCCGAACCGGCCCCCGACGGTCAGGACGTCCGGTCGCTGTACCTCGGGCAGTAGTTGTCCACCGCCGAGGTGATGACCGCGCCCAGATCCTGCGACGGCAACGGGCGTGATCCCTCGAGAAGAGCCATCCGGTCGGCCAGCTCCACGTAGGAGGCGCCGGCCGCGAAGCCGTCGCAGACGGCGTGGCCCAACCTGACCAGCTGGGTGTCGCTGCGGTACGTGGCGATCTCAGGAGCCTGGTCGTGGACCTGGGAGAGGTAGGCGCTGTCGGCCTGCGAGGTCGCCGCCGATGATCCCGACCCGCACCCGGCGGCGATGGCGACGGTCGCAGCCGCGACGCTCACCATGGCGGCACCCCGACGCGATCGGTTCGACGCCGACCCCTCCCCCGCTGCCCTCCCCCGGCTGCGCACCGCCGTCAGTCTAGGTAGCCGGCGGGCGGCGGGCGGGTATCCTCCCTGGAGGGAGGGTCCCCGACGGGCCCGCGGCCCGGACCTCCCACAGGTACGACCCGGACACGAAATGACCGACAGCTCCACGCTCTACGACCGCGTCGGCGGCCGACCATTCTTCGAGACCCTCACCCGCCGCTTCTACGACGGGGTGGCGGGCGACCCGGTGCTGCGGCGCCTCTACCCCGACGATGAGGAGGGCTTCGAAGCGGCCCGGCTCCATCTGGAGCTGTTCCTGGTCCAGTACTGGGGCGGTCCGGCTACCTACAACGCCACCCGGGGGGCACCCCGGCTGCGGATGCGTCACGTCCCTTTCGCCATAGGCCCGGCGGAGCGCGACGCCTGGTTGCACCACATGACCGAAGCGGTCAAGGAAGCCGGTCTGGCACCCCTGGACGAGGTGCAGCTCCTCGGGTATCTCACCACCGCAGCGGAGCACCTGGTCAACCGGCCGGCCTGATCCCGGCGACGCCCGGGCGCCCCGCACCGCCACCTGCGGACATCAGGGACGGGGCCGGCTACTCCGGCTGGTAGCTTGACCTGGCTCACCGCCCGAGCAGCTATCACCGTCACCCCTCGGGGTCCCCTGTCGAGGTCGGCCATGTTGCAGCGCCCCCGTCTAATCGCCAACCCGACCCGCCCGATCCGCACCGCCCGGCGCCACCGCCAGAAGCGCCTGCTGGCCGTGCGGTCCATCCGCGACAGCCTCATCTCGGTGGCCGGCCTGGTGGGCAGCCCGGTGGTCAACCAGGCCGGGGACCCGGTGGGCCGGGTGCTGGACGTGGTCGCCCGCTGGGACGGCCAGGAGGCCTACCCGGCGCTCACCGGGCTGGTCCTGAAGATCGGGGGCCGGCGGTCCTTCGCGCCCATGGCCCAGGTGGCGTCGGTGGCGCGCAGCAACGTCACGCTGCTCGGGTCGGCCCGGCTGAGCCTGGTGGACTTCGCCCGGCGAGAGGGCGAGGTGCTCCTCGGGCGGGACGTGCTCGACCATCAGCTGGTGGACGTCGACGGCGTACAGGTCATCCGGCCGGCCGACCTCTACGTGGCACCCATCCCGGGGGCCGGGGCGCCGGTCCTGCGGCTGGTGGGGGTGGACATCAGCGCCCAGACCCTCCTGCGCCGGCTCGGCCCGAAGAAGTGGCGAGGGGTCCCCACCCCGGAGAAGGTGATCGACTGGGCGACCATCCGGCCGTTCGGGAGCGAGGTCCCGAACGTCCGGCTGCGGGCGTCCCACGACGAGCTGCGGCGCCTCCGGCCCGGTGAGCTGGCCGATCTCCTGGAGGACCTGGGCCGCGACGCCCGCCAGGAGCTGCTGGCCAGCCTGGAGCCGGAGAAGGCCGCCGACGCCCTGGAGGAGATGGACCCCGACGAGCTGGGGGCCCTGCTGCGGGAGACCCCGCCCGAGGAGGCCGCGGCCCTGGTGGCCCGGATGGAGCCCGACGAGGCGGTCGACGCCCTGCGGGACCTCGAGGACGTCGAGCGGCAGGAGCTGCTCGAACACATGGACCCCGACCAGGCGGAGCAGCTGTCGGATCTGCTCGGCTACGAGGAGGACCGGGCCGGCGGCTTCATGACCACCACCTTGGTGCTGGCCACCCCGGACGAGACGGTGCGCTCCATCCGCCGGCGCCTGCGCAAGGAGCAGGAGCACTCCGGAGACGTGGACGGCATCGCGGTCGTCGACGAGGACGGGCGGCTGATCGGCGACCTGCCCCTCTATGGCCTGGCCATCGCCACCAACGACCGCCCCGTCGGCGACCTGCTGCCGGAGGGGGACCCGGTGTCGGTGCCCTCCCACGCCGGGGTCACCGAGGTGGCCCAGCGGCTGGTCGACACCCGCCACTCGTCGGTGGTCGTGGTCGAC
>JAKAXN010000335.1 GCA_021816565.1 Actinomycetes bacterium | reverse complement strand
CGGCCGGTCCCCTCCACCACCCCGCCGAGCTGGCGGGCGATCAGCTGGGCGCCGTAGCAGATGCCCAGCACCGGGATCCCGGCGTCGTAGATGGCCGGGTCGAGCAGCGGGGCTCCGGCCACGTGGACCGACTTCGGGCCACCGGAGAGGATGACGGCGGCCGGCTTGCGGGCCACCACCTCGGCGGCGGTGATGGTGTGGGGGACGATCTCGCTGTAGACGTGCGCCTCCCGCACCCGCCGGGCGATCAGCTGGGCGTACTGGGCCCCGAAGTCGACGACGAGTACCGGCGCCCCGGCAGGGTCGGTGCTGGACAAGGCGGCGAGGCTAGTGGCCCATGCCGACGCCCTGCGACCGCTGCAGGTTCTTGCCTTCGGTCTGCAGGGCGGGGGCGACCATGACCTCGGCCTTCTGGAACTCCTTGACCGACTCGTAGCCGCAGGTGGCCATGGAGGTGCGGAGGGCCCCGAAGAGGTTGAGCCGGCCGTCGTTCTCGTGGGCCGGGCCGACCAGGATCTCCCGCAGGGACCCCCGGGTGGTGGTCTTGACCCGGGCGCCGCGGGGCAGCGTCGGGTGGAAGGTGGCCATGCCCCAGTGGTAGCCCCGCCCGGGGGCCTCCTCGGCGGCGGCCAGCGGGGATCCGATCATGACGGCGTCGGCACCGCAGACGATGGCCTTGGCGATGTCACCACCGGTGCCCATGCCACCGTCGGCGATTACGTGCACGTACACGCCGGTCTCGTCGAGGTGCTGGGCCCGGGCGGCCCGGGCGTCGGCGATGGCGGTGGCCTGGGGGACGCCGATGCCGAGCACGCCGCGGGTGGTGCAGGCGTGGCCGGGGCCGACGCCGACCAGCACGCCGACGGCGCCGGTGCGCATCAGGTGGAGGGCCGCCTGGTAGGAGGCACACCCGCCGACGATGACCGGGATGTCGAACTCACGGATGAAGCGCTTGAGGTTGAGCGGCTCGACCGTCTTGGAGACGTGCTCGGCGGACACGACGGTCCCCTGGATCACGAACAGGTCGAGCTCGGCGTCGACGAGGGCCTTGGCGAACTGCTCGGTGCGCTGCGGGGTGAGCGAGGCGCACGACACCACGCCGGCCTCTTTGACCTCGCGGATGCGCTGGGTCACCAACTCCGGCTTGATCGGCTCGGCGTAGATCTGCTGCATCCGGGCCGTGGCCTTGTCCACGTCGAGGTGGGAGATCTCCTCGAGCAGCGGCTCGGGATCCTCGTAGCGGGTCCACACGCCTTCCAGGTTGAGGACCCCGACCCCGCCGAGACGGCCGATCTCGATGGCCGTCGCCGGGCTGACGACCCCGTCCATGGCGGAGGCCATGAGGGGCAGTTCGAAGCGGTAGGCGTCGATCTCCCAGGAGATGTCCACGTCCTCGGGGTCACGCGTGCGGCGGCTGGGGACGATGGCGATGTCATCGAACCCGTAGGCCCTGCGTCCCGACTTACCCCGTCCGATCTCGACTTCTGCCACGGTCTCCCTCGATCGCTCGCATCCAACGTTGTCCCGACAGCCTACTGGCAGAAGGGTCGTCCGACAGGGCCACCCCGGGGGCGCCGACGCTCAGCCGTGCCAGCCTGTGGCAGCTGTCACCAGCACCGCTAGCGCGAACACCGCAAGGGTGACGAGACACCAGATCCGGGCCATCTGGCTGGCCCGCACCGAGCCCGCGCCGTCACCGAGCTGGGCCCGGCGGGTCACCAGCAGCGAGTAGGCGACAGCCGCCACACCGGTCGGCAGGAACAGGAACAGGCACACCAGGGCCTGCCAGAAGTAGGTGGGCGGGGTGGTGCCGCTGTAGGGCCCGGTCTGGGCCGGCGCGCCGAGCAGGCGGTCCCACCACGACCCCGACGGCCGGGACCAGCCGGTCCGGGGGCGGGCGCCCCACTGGGGCGAACCGCCCCACTGGGGGTACTGCGACGTCGGGTCGGCCCCCGGCGGCCAGCCCGGCCCGGGGGGGGCCTGGCCCGGCCCCCAGCCGGCCGGGCCCGCAGGCGGCCAGCGGTGCCCGGGCGGGGCCGCGGGCGGCGGCCCGGCCGGAGCGCCGGGCCGGCCGTAGGGCCCGGGGGGCGGGGACCACCCGGAGTCGGGCGGCGGGGGGGACTGACCCTGGCCGTAGGGGCCCTGGCCGGGGGGCGCCTGCGGGTAGGACGGCTGGCCGTACGGGCCCGGGCCCTGGGGGGGCTGGCCGTAGGGGGGCTGGCCGTAGGGGGCCTGGCCGGGCTGGGGATGGCCGTGGTACGGGGCCTGGCCGTAGGGCGGCTGGCCGGGCTGGGGTCCGGGGGGCGGGCCGCCCGGCGCGGAGGGGGTCGGGCCCCGATGGTCGGGCGGAGCCCACCGGCCGGGAGCGGTCTCCTGCCACTGGGCCGGAGGAGGGGGCCAGGCCCCGGCCGGGGCCGGGGACGCGGCCTCCGGGGGCCCGGGGGTGCCGGGGGGCACGGGCAGCGGCGGCGCCCCGTAGCCGGGAGGCGGCACCTCACCCCATCCGGGGGAAGAGGGGGGCCCGGGAGGCGGCGCCGGCCGGCGGGCGCGGGGCGGGGCCTTCGGCAGGGCCTCGGCGACCACGCCGGCGGCCCGCTGGGCCTGCTCCCCCCGGTTGGTGGGAGCCCGCACCGCGGGAGGCTCGGGAGCGGGGCTGTCGGGGCGCGCCAGGCTGGCACCGCAACGCCCGCAGGCCTCGGCTCCAGACGCCGCACTGGTCCCGCACCGGGGGCAGAACATCCATTTCAGGGTACTGGCTGGCTGGTTCGGAGGCGGGGCGGGCCGGGGCCGTAGTTAGGATTCGCCCGGCATGGCAGCGCGTCCCGACAAGCCCGGCGCCAGAGGAGGCCGCGGCTTCGGGGCGCGCCCGGCGGTGCGCCTGCCGGCCGGGCGGCGCCTGTCGGCCGGGCTCCTGTCCATGGTGGCCGTCATGGTCGCGGGGACCGTCGGCTACATGGCGTTCGGCTTCGGGGTGATCGACGCGGTCTTCCAGACGGTGATCACCGTCACCACGGTGGGCTACGCCGAGATCCACAGCTTCAACAGCGGCGAGAAGATCTTCACGATCGTGCTGATCCTCCTCGGGGTCGGCTCGGTCGCCTACTCGCTCAGCGTCCTGTTCGAGTTCCTGGTCGAGGGCTACCTGAGCGGGGCGTTCCGGAGACGCAGGATGGAGAAGGAGATCCGATCGATGCACGACCACGTCATCGTCTGCGGCTGGGGCCGGGTGGGAACGGCCATATCCCGATCGCTCCGCTCCCACGGCGCCCCCGTGGTGGTGGTCGACACCTCGGCCGAGCGGCTGGCCACGGTGCAGAGTGCCTACGTCCAGGGTGACGCCACCGACGAGGAGGTGCTCCACCAGGCCGGCATCGGCCGGGCCCGGGTGCTGATCACCGCCCTGCCGGCCGACGCCGACAACCTGTACGTGACCCTGACCGGCCGCTCCATGAGCCCGGATCTGTTCATAGTGTCGAGGGCCGCCAGCCGCCCGGCGGTGTCCAAGCTGGTCCAGGCCGGGGCCGACCGGGTGGTGGACCCCCAGGATCTGGGCGGGGCCCGCATGGCGGCCCTGGCGGTGCAACCCCACGTGGCGGAGTTCCTCGACGTGGTCATGCACGACGGGAGCATGGACTTCCGCCTGGAGCAGGTCGAGATCCCCGCCGGCTCGCCGCTGGCCGGCCAGACGCTGCGCTCGGCGCGCATCCACGACCGGACCGGGACCCTGGTGCTGGCCATGCGGGAGCCGGGATCGCCTTTTCGGACCAACCCGTCGCCGGGCGCCGAGATCGTGGCCGGCGAGGTGCTGATCGTCATCGGCGACGCCGAGCAGGTGGCCCGGCTGAGAGCGCTGGTCGGGCCGGTCCGGACCGGCCAGGACCTCTAGGCCCCGGTCACCACCAGGTCCAGCAGCTCGACCAGCATCCGGGCCGTGGCCCCCCAGACGGTGTCACCGATCAGCTCGAAGAACTGCATGGCCCGCTCCACCCCGTCGGGGAAGGTCCACAGCTCCTCCCGGTACACCTCCGGGTCGGTCAGCTCGACCAGGGGCACGGTGAAGGCCCGTTCCACCTCCGCCGGGTTGGGCACCAGCACCGGCCGGGCGTCGAGGGAGCCGACGAAGGGGGTGATGGGGGCCGGGTTGACGGCCGTGCGCAGCGGCGAGAGCCGGCCGAGCACCCTCACCCCGGCCGGGTCGAGCCCCACCTCCTCGCGGGCTTCGCGCAGGGCCGCCTCCAGCGGTCCCTCCCCGGTGTCGAGGCGGCCACCGGGAAACGACACCTGGTGGGTGTGCGAGCGCAGGCGGGAGGACCGCCGGGTCAGCACCACGTGGGCCTGGCCGTCCTCCTCGAACAGGGCGCACAGCACGGCGGCGGGCCGGCGGCGGGCGCCCGGCAGGGCCACGAGGGGCACCTCCCCGGTCGGCTCGTCGGGCACCGGGCCCCGACTCTGGAGGGCTGAGGCCACATCGGCCAGGCGGATCGCCCCCGGACGGCGGGCGCCGGGGCGGCCCCAGGGGGAGCCCGGGCCGGGGCGCCACTGCGGTGGGCGGGGGATGACCTGCGGGCCTCCCCTGGTCCCCGCTACCGGCTCGACGGCCGGGTCAGACAACCGGTGTCCACGCCTCCGCAGCCGGAGCCGGCCCGTCCGATTCGGACGCCGGCGCAGCGGCCACCATCTGCTCGAGCAGGTCCCGCAGGCCGCCGGTCTTGAGAGTCGACATCACCCGTCCCGGTGGCGTCTCCCCCCGCTCCCATTCCATCCAGGCTTCGAGCAACTTGGCCGGATCGGGGGCAGGTCTGTCCATGCCCTCCAGACTACGGGAACGACGGGGCGTGCCGGGGGGGGCGAAGACCGCGGCGGGGACCTTTTGGTGATAATGGCGATTGATGTCAGAGACCGGGTCAGAAGCGCCGGGAGGAGATCCGGCGGTATCCACGCTGAGCACCACCGGAGCCGCCTGCGGCCCGGCCGGAGCGGAGCGGCTGCGCGACGACGGGGCCTTCCGGGCCGACGCCGCCGGGTACATGACGCTGAACGCACTGCTCATCGTCGTCTGGGCCGTCGCCGACGGGCACGGCCTGTTCTGGCCGTTCTTCCCGCTGGTCGGCTGGGGGGTGATCCTGGCCGGTCACGCCATGACCGCCCAGACCGCCATCGACAAGAGGCGGCGCGATCAGGAGAAAGCAGAGAGGGCCGGCCCGCAGTAGCGGGCCGGCCCTCTCCGGGTCTGGTGCTCGAGGGGGCTTAGAAGCAGATC
>JAKAXN010000011.1 GCA_021816565.1 Actinomycetes bacterium | reverse complement strand
CAGGACACGCTGGCCAACCGGTCCGGCAAGCTGGCCCGGCTGGAGTCCATCGTCGAGGAGGTCTTCGCGGCCGGGGAGCGGATCCTGGTGTTCACCCATTTCGCCCAGTGGGGCGAGAAGCTGGCCCGGTACCTCTCCGAGCGGACCGGTCAGCACATCGGCTGCTACCACGGCGGGTTGAGCCGGACCGTACGCGACGAGCTCGTGGCCGACTTCCAGGCCGGGACCGGCGCCGGGGCGCTGGTGCTGTCCATCAAGGCCGGCGGCTCCGGCCTCAACCTGACCGCAGCCAACCACGTGGTGCTCTACGACCGCTGGTGGAACCCCGCCGTCGAGGATCAGGCCCGGGACCGGGCGTGGCGTATCGGTCAGCAGAACACCGTCATGTGCCACCGCCTGGTGTGCCCAGGCACGGTGGACGAGCGGGTGGAGGAGATCGTGGCCGGCAAGCGCCGCATCGCCGGCATGGTCCTCCCGGCTCGCAGCACCCTCGGCGACCTGGACGCCGAGCAGCTTCGCGCCGCCCTCGGACTGCAGGACGAGGAACTGGTCGAGGAGGAGGCTCCATCCGAGGAGCCCACCGAGGAAGAGGCGGCGTGACCGGCCGGTCCGGCCATCTGCCCGGGAAGGAGCGGCGGTGAGCAAGCGCAGGCGCCCGGCGGCGTCGCGCCGGCTGGCGGAGCAGCGTTTCTGGGGGGCCGACTACCAGCCCGCCGAGGCGACCACCAGCATCCGGCCCACCCCCGAACCGGGCGTGCTGGTCCGCTCCCTCGGGGCGCCGCCGCTGGCGTTCGACCCCAACGTGGCCACGCGCCACCTGACCGCGGTATACGAAGAGGCCGTCCGGGCCGGGACGGCGCTGGCGGCCGCCAACGGCCTCCTGGCCGATCCCGCCGAAGACGACTGAGCGCCGCCTCGGGGGCGGCGCTCCCATCGTCTGGGTGCCGGCATCGTCTGGGTGCCGGTCCGGACCGGCCGGCCCGGTAAGGGCCCGGCCGGCGGGGAATGCGGGCTACTTGTAGCGGTAGGTGATGCGGCCCCGGGTCAGGTCGTAGGGGCTGATCTCGACCTGGACCTTGTCTCCCGGCAGGACCCGGATGCGGTTCATCCGCATCTTGCCGGAGTTGTGGGCCAGAACTTCGTGACCGTTGGCCAACTGGACCTTGAACATGGCGTTCTTGAGGGCCTCGCTCACCGTGCCTTCCAGCACGATGGCGTCCTCCTTACCTTGAGCCAGCACTACTCCTCTCATACGGGCGGCCGTGGGGCCAGCCGGAACTCAACCTCATCATTCTACGGGTTCGCGCGCATCTCGGCGCCGGCCGTTGGTCACCCGCCGACGGCCCGGGTCAGGCCCTTGGCGAATTGCCAGATGGGCCGGGAGCTGGCCGACACCGAATCCATCACCGCCCGGAAGGCGGTCACGAACCATTCGATGTCCTCACCGGTGGTGACCAGCGGCGGGAGGAGCTTCAGCACGTCCATGTGATCGCCGGCCGTCTGGGTCAGGATGCGGTGCTGGTCGAACAGGGCGCACACCACGATCTGGGTGAACAGACCCTTGCGGGCCGCGCTCAGCGGGGCGTAGCGGGCCCGCAGCCGGAGCGACTGGGGCATCCCGAACTCGATGCCGATCATCAGGCCCCGGCCCCGGACGTCGGTGATGAACTCGTACTCCTCCGCCATCCGGCGCAGCTCGGCGGTCAGCTGGGCACCCCGGTCCGCGGCATTGGCGATCAGGCCCTCGTCGTCGAGCACGGCGAGCGCGGCCAGCCCGGCCGCCGCCCCCGTGTTGTTGTGACTGTAGGTCGTGTCGTGCACCAGCACCCTGGTCATGGAGGAGTACACCCTGGAGAAGACCTGCTCGGTACCGAGGGTGGCGGCCACCGGGACCACCCCGCCGGAGAGGGTCTTGGCCACCGTCACCAGGTCGGGGCGGACCTCGTCGTACTCGAAACTGAAGAACTTCCCGGACCGGCCCAGGCCGCTCTGGACCTCGTCGCAGATCAGCAGCGCGCCCTTGGCGTGGAGCAGCTCGGCCGCCTCGGCCAGGTAGCCGGGCGGGGCCACATGGACACCCTTGCCCTGGACCGGTTCGACGATCAGGGCTGCCACGTCGCCGGCCGCCAGCTCCCGGCGCAGGGCGTCGAGGTCCCCGAAGGGGATCAGCGTGCCGGGCAGCAGCGGGCCGAACCCGTCCCGGAAGTCCGACCCGCCGTTGACCGACAGCGAACCGGCGGTGAGGCCGTGGTAGGCGTGGGAGCAGTACAGGACCCGACCCCGGCCGGTGGCGTAGCGGGCGAACTTCAGGGCGGTCTCCACCGCCTCGGTGCCGCTGTTGCACAGATACACCCGGTCCAGGTACGGGGCTCGCTCGATGAGGGCCTCGCTCAGCAGGCCGGCCAGCAGCGGGGTGTCCATCTTGACCAGGTCGGCCAGGTCGGCGTCGAGGACGTCGTGGATGGCCTTGCGGACCACCGGATGGTTGCGGCCCAGGCCGAACACCCCGAAGCCGGCCAGCCAGTCCAGGTAACGCTCGCCGCTGCCGTCCCACAGGTAGGGACCCTCGGCCCGGACCCATTGGCGGTCGAAGCCGATGGAGCGCAGCACCTTGGCCGTCTGGGGATTCAGGTACTTGGCCCACAGATCAGCCCCCTCGCCGCCCCGAGCCGCAATCAAACCAGGCAGATCGAACCCCATGGGCCTACAAGTTAAGCGCTGACGGCGGCCCGTATGGATTGCCTCAGGGATTTTGTGGTCGCCATCACCGCGCTGGGCTCGTAGCCGCAGTGGGCCATGCAGTTGGCGCAGCGGGGATCCTTGCCCCGGCCGTACTTGTCCCAGTCGGTGGTCTCGATGAGCTCCTGGTAGGTCTCGGTGTAGCCATCGGCCATCAGGTAGCACGGCCGCTGCCAGCCGAACACCGAGTAGCTGGGGATACCCCAGGGCGTGCACTCGAACTCCACCTTGCCCTCCAGGAAGTCCAGGAACAGCGGGCTGTGGTTCAACCGCCAGTGCTTGCGCTTGCCGTCGGCGAACGCCTCGGCGAAGAGCTCGTGCGAGGACCTCGTGCTCAAGAAGTGCACCTGGTCGGGAGCCTTCTCATAGGCGTAGCCGGGGGAGATCATCATCTGGTCGACCTCCAGCTCGTCGTTGAGGAAGTCCAGCACCTCGCGCACCGTCTTGGGGGAGTCGGTGTTGAAGAAGGTGCTGTTGGTGGTGACCTTGAAGCCCTTCTCCTTGGCCAGCTTGATGGCCGCCACCGCCTTGTCGAAGGTGCCCTCACGGCTCACCGACTCGTCGTGGCGCTCCCGCAGACCGTCGATGTGGACCACCCAGCTGAAGCGGTCGTGGGGCTCGAACCGGTCGATCTTGCGCTGGAGCAGCAGGGCATTGGTGCACAGGTACACGAAGCGTCCCCGGTCGAGGAGCTCCTTG
Source organism: Actinomycetes bacterium (assembly GCA_021816565.1). Next base: position 24,480 of record JAKAXN010000011.1, on the reverse strand, counting down.
GTCATCTTGTCGATCTCGGGGTGGAGCAGCGGCTCACCACCGGCGATGGACACCATCGGGGCGCCGCACTCCTCGATGGCGCCGACCGCCTGCTCCACGCTCAGGCGCTTGCGTAGGACATCGGTGGGGTACTGGATCTTGCCGCATCCGTTGCACTCGAGGTTGCAGGCGAACAGCGGTTCGAGCTCGACGATCAGCGGGAACTTGTCCCGCCCGGTCAGCTTCTGGCGGGCCAGGTAGCTACCGATCTTGACGCTCTGACGTAGGGGGATTCCCATCTATCGAACCTCCATGGGAAGGGGGAAATTGACGTTTTCTGTGCGGGTGGTGCGCGTCTCCACCGAAAGCGCACCGACGCCCCGCAGGGCGATTACTACCCGCTCGACCAGGTGCGGCGGGGTGGAGGCGGCGGCGGTGACGCCGACCGTGCCGGCGTAGCGCAGCCACTCGAAGCGCAGCTCGCTCTCGTCCTCGACCAGGACGGCCCGGCAGCCGGCCCGCTCGGACACCTCGACCAGCCGGGCCGCATTGGAAGAGTTGGAGGAGCCGACCACGATCATCAGGTCGCATTCCTCGGCGATGGCCACCACCGCGTCCTGGCGGTTCTGGGTGGCGTAGCAGATGTCGGCGGCATGGGGCCCGACCACGGCCGGGTAGCGCCCGGACAGCTCCGACACGATGCCGGCCACGTCGGTCGGCGACAGCGTGGTCTGGGTGATGTAGGCCAGCCGGTCGGGATCGCGGACGTCCAGCTTGTCGATGTCCTCGACGGTGGTGACCAGGCTGATGTCGTCCGACTCGCCGAGGGTCCCCTCGGTCTCGTCGTGGCCGGCGTGACCGATCAGCACCATCTGGTAGCCCCGGTCGGCGAAGCGGCGGACCTCCCGGTGCACCTTGGCCACCAGCGGGCAGGTGGCGTCCACCACGGTGAGCTCCCGGGCCTCCGCCTCCCGGCGGACCCCGGGTGCCACCCCGTGGGCGGACAGCACCACCGTGGAGCCGGGCGGGACCTCGTCGAGCTCCTGGACGAACACCGCCCCCCGCTCCTCGAGATCCTGCACCACGTGGCGGTTGTGGACGATCTGGCGCCGGACGTACAGCGGGCGGCCGTAGCGCTCCAGGGCCCGTTCCACGGTGGCGATGGCCCGCTCCACCCCGGCGCAGAACGACCGGGGTCCGGCCAGGAGCACCTGACGGGTGGCGACCGTCCGGCCCCAGCCGTAGAGGACCGGGGCCGCTGCGCTCAGCCCCTTCAGGGCCTTCACCCCTCCGCTCAAGGTGGCCAGCGACCGCAGCTCCCGCTCGGGGGTGTCGGCGATGACCCGCACCACGGCGGCCGGTACGCCCCACGGGGCGCCGAGGAGGCAGGCGGTCTCGCAGTCCACGGCCAGGGCCCCGGTGGCCGCCAGGTCGGCCCGGCGGGCCGCCCCCTCCACCAGCCTGGGGGTGGAGATGACCGGGCCGACGGTGACCGGGGCGCCCCGGTCGCGCAGCTCCGCGGCGATGATGCCGGCCGACTCGAGGACCGCCACCACCGTTCCGTCCTCGGCCAGGACCCGGTCGGCGACGACGATGGTCCCGGGCTGGATACCCGGGAGCAGCCCGCCGGCCACGCCGGCCACGGCCACCGCGCTGGGCCGGCGCGACGCGACCAGCGTCCCGGCGCTCGCCGTCGCCCGGGCCGGGCCGGCCCCGGTGCGCACCACGTCGAGGTCGGGTGCTCCCCGGGTGACGGCGCGCGCCTCGAGGCGCAGCGGGGCCATGACTATCAGGTCGGACGTCAGCTCTGGTCCCCCTTCAGGTAACGGCCCAGAGCCATCACCGGCCACACCAGTCGGTACAGGTGGTAGTTGATGGTGAAGTCCCACGGGAATCCGGTACCCGTGAACTCGGGCTCGTCCCAGGTCCCGTCGGGCCGCTGGGTCCGCACCAGCCACTCCACGCCGCGCTCCGCAGCGGGGGAGTGGGCGTCACCGGCGGCGATCAGGGCCAGCAGCGCCCATGCCGTCTGCGACGCGGTGGAGCTGCCCCGGCCCCGCCAGGACCGGTCCACGTAGGAGCGCAGGTCCTCGCCCCACCCGCCGTCGTCGTTCTGGTGGGCTTCCAGCCAGGCCACGGCCCGGCGGATACGGGGATCGGATCCGGGGGTGCCGGCAGCGACCAGGGCCGGCACCGCCGCTCCGGTCCCGTACACGTAGTTGACCCCCCAGCGGCCGAACCAGGAGCCGTCCGGCTCCTGCTGGCCCCACAGCCAGTCGACGCCGCGGCGCATCACCTCCGGGTCGACGCCCGGTTCCTCGGCCAGCATCTCGACTATGTGGGCGGTCACGTCCGCCGAGGGCGGGTCGGTGACCTCGCCGAAGTCGCAGAAGGGCAGGGCCGCGACCAGCCCCGAGCTGTTGTCGGCGTCGAAGGCCCCCCACCCGCCCGAGCGGCTCTGCATGCCCACCGTCCAGCGCACCGCCCGTCGGCAGGCCTGGTCGATCCCGTCCGGGTCGGTCCCGGGACCGGCGGCCCGGCGCAGTGCCATGACCACCTCGGCGGTGTCGTCGGTGTCGGGATAGTTGTCGTTGGCGAACTCGAAGGCCCAGCCCCCCGGCTCGAGCTCCGGCCGGCGCACCGCCCAGTCGCCTTTGACCCGGACCTCCTCGCCGAGCAGCCAGCGGGCCCCGTCCCGGATCGAGGGGTGGTCGGCCGACAGTCCGGCGTCGGACAGGGCCACCACGGCCAGGGCCGTGTCCCACACCGGGGACTGGCAGGCCTCGATGCGCCGGCCCTTGTCGTCTTCGATGGTGAAGCCGTCGAGACCGTCGAAGGCGGCCTTGAGGACCGGGTGGTCCAGCGGGTAGCCGAGCAGGTGCAGGGCTATCACCGAGTAGACCACCGGCGGCTGGATGCCTCCCCACAGGCCGTCGGCCTCCTGGCGCTGGATGATCCACCGCTCGGCCCGGGCCATGGCCGCGGAGCGCAGGAGCCGGCGGGGCAGGAACCACGAGGGGAGGGCCTCGTAGCGGTGCAGCAGGCGGTCGAGGGCCCGGAACCGTCCGGCGGTGCTGGTGAGCGACGGACGCTCGGGTGCCGGGCGCTGGGCGCCCAGCTCGTCCAGGGTGAAAGGCAGCGGCCGGGCCGGCCGCAGCGACATGACCACCGTCAGGGCCACGACCGTCTGGCGGGCCCAGCAGGCGAAGTCGTAGATGTTGAGCGGCGCCTTCGGGGGCAGGAACATGATCTCCGGGGGCAGCACCGGCAGGTCGTCCCAGCTCCAGCGGCCGACCACCGCCAGCCAGATCCGGGTGAACACCCGGCTGGCGGCGATGCCGCCCTGTGACCGCACCCACGCGGCGGCCTTGCGCATGTGCCCGGCATCGGGGCTGTCACCGGCCAGGCGCAGGGCCACGTAGGCCTCGATGGTGGCCGACAGATCCCCGGGGCCCCCGTGGAAGGTGGCCCATGTGCCGTCCGGTTTCTGGTTGCCCCGGATCCAGCGGGCGGACCGGGCGGCCAGGTCGGGCTCGAGGATGCCGAGGAAGTGCCGCAGCATCAGGTCCTCGGCGTCCATGGTCACGTTGGTCTCGAGCTCGGCCTTCCACCAGCCGTCGCTGCTCTGCAGTCCGATCAGGTGGTCGGTGGCCGCCTTGAGGGCCCGGCTGGCGTCCTCGACCGGGCTGGCTGCGGCGCCGGGGGTGGGGCTGTCGAGAGCGGTCAAGACTCCCGCTCCACCACGTAGACGGCCAGGTCGGCCAGATCCCGGTGGGGGATGGCCGACAGCCGCACCCGTTCGAGGGCCCCGAGGGCGGCGTCGAGGTTGGCCTTGGCCCGGACGGTGGTCCACTCCCGGCCGCCGCACGCCTCCACCAGGTAGCGGGCCCTCTCCACCTCGTCGCCCTCGAGCGGGGCCAGCGGCTCGGTCGAGCCCTCCGGGCCGAGGATCAACTCCCGGAGCTCGTCGGCCTCGGCCCCGCCGGCGGCCAGGGCCGACACCACCGGCATGGACTTCTTGCGCTGGCGCAGGTCCCCGCCGGCCGGCTTCCCGGTCCGTTCGGGGTCACCCCAGATACCGAGCAGGTCGTCGATGGCCTGGAAGGCCAGGCCCAGGTGCCGACCGTAGTCACGCAGCGCCCCGACCGTGGCCTCCGGAGCCCCGGCCAGGATGGCGCCGATGCAGGCGGCCGACCCGAGCAGGGCCCCGGTCTTGGCCGCGCACATGGCGGTGCACTGCTCCACGCTGACGCTGCGGCGCTTCTCGAAGGCGATGTCGTCGGCCTGGCCGGCGATCATGGCGGCGGTGGCGTCGGCCAGGTCCGCCGATGCCGCCGGGCCGGTCGCCGGGTTGCTCTCCAGCAGCACCTGGTGGGCCAGCACCTGGAGGGCGTCACCCGCCACGATGGCCGGGCCCACCCCGTAGGCCGACCACACGGTGGGCCGGTGGTGGCGCTCGGTGTCGGTGTCGATGATGTCGTCGTGGATCAGCGAGAAGTTGTGGACCAGCTCCACCGCCACCCCGCCCGGGACACCCACCTCCGGGTCGGCCCAGGCGGCCTCGGCCCCGAGGATGGCCAGGGTGGGGCGAACCCCCTTCCCGCCGGGCGCCTCGACCGGGTTGCCGTCGCTGTCGGTCCAGCCCATGTGGTACGCGGCGATCTGACGTATCTCCGGCGCCAGCCGGTCGATGGCCGCGGTCAGAGCGGGATGGATGGCCCGGCGTGACCGGGCCAGAACGTCGGAGACACCGATGGTCGGGGTCACGCCACCTCCTGGGATGTTCGGGGTGATTTTCGTATTCGGGGGCCTTCCCCGTCGGGGGCCGGCCGGCTGGCTCCGGAAGTCCCGGCCAGCGACCGGGCCGCGGCCCAGCCGCTGCGGACGGCGCCTTCCATGGTCGCCGGCCACCCGGTGGAGGTCCACGCCCCGGCCAATGCCAGACCGCTCAGGGCGGTGCGGCTGGAAGGCCGGATGGCGTTGCTGCCCGGCGCCGCCCGGAATGTGGCCCGGCGCTCCTTGGTGACCAGCGAATCAACGAGTCGGGCCTCCCGGGCGGCCGGTAGCAGACGCTCGATCTCCTGCGCAGTGGACGCCACGAGGTCCTCGGGGCGCCGGCCGAGCAGGTCATCGGCGGCCGACAGGGATACAGCCAGGTACTGGCGGCCACCTACAGAGTTTCCCTGCCCCGGCGATCTCAAACCGGACGATTCGCTCCGGTCGAACACCCACTGGACGGGGGAGCGGTGACCGGCGAGCAGGTCCCGGTCCATGACCGGCCGGTCGTAGACCAGGTGCACGTCGACTATCCCCGACGACCCGAGCTGCGGCCAGCGCTCCTGTCCGGCGACCACCCCGGGGGGCAGCACCTCCGCGGCCTCCTCGTGGGGGAGGGCGCAGATCACCGATTCGGCGGGGAGCGTGCCGTCCTCCAGGTAGACCTCCCACCCGCCCGGGTCCAGGGCGTCGTGGCTCACGGAGGGCCCGGCGATCGGGCGGATGGCCCGGGCCCGGGCGGCTCTTCTGACTTCCACCCCGGCCCGGTCCAGGGCGTCCGCCGCCCGCTCGCCGTGCAGGCGGCCGAGCGGGACCCGGCTCCAGCCGATGTCGGCGGCCGCCGGCGAGCTGAGCAGGCCGGTCTTGAACACCATGGCCGCCGTGGCCAGCGACGCCTCCGCAGCCGGCAGGTTGACGGTGGGGACGGTGATGAGATCCCATACGGCGGCCACCGCCCGGGGGGACTGGCCCCGAGCGGCCAGCCAGTCACCGAAGCTGACCCGGTCCAGCCGGGGATCGTCGAGATCCAGGCGGGCCAGGCCCAGCAGGGCCCGGCCCAGCATCAGCCGGTCACCGGTCGAGATGTGGGGATAGGTGAGGAGCGATCCGGCCAGGTGCAACGGCACCGGCAGGTTGCGCCGGCGCAGCCGGCCGACGACAGGGGCCGCGCCGGGACCGTCGCCGGGCGCCACCACCGGTATGTCGAGGGGCCGGGGCGGCTCCACGTCAGCGGCCGAGCCGATGCGCTCGAGGAAGCCCAGGTAGGCGTCGCAGCAGGCCAGGTAGACGTGCTGGCCGTTGTCGACGGTGAGGCCGTTGTGGTCGAACGACCAGGTCAGTCCGCCCAGGCGCCGGCGCCGCTCGAGGAGCGTCACCCGGGCTCCGAGGTCGGCGCATTCGAGGGCGGCCGAGATCCCGGCCAGGCCGGCTCCCACCACGGCCACGTGACGGCCGGCCAGAGGCCCGCCGCTCATGCGTCCCCCACGGTAAGGGCCCGCACCGCCACCGCGGTCTTCTGCCACGCCGGCAGCGACACCCGCCGGGACAGCACCGCGGCGGGGTCCCGGCGGATGGTGGTGAGCAGGCGCCGGTAGATGCCGGCCATGGCCGCGGTGCACGCCCGCGACCGCCGGTCGAGCAGCGGCAGGAGGGTCAGGCCCCGCTGGTACCACTCCTCGGCCCGACCGGACTCGAAGGTGATCAGGGCCACCAGGTCCTCCCGGCTGCCCTCGAGGTTGCGGCCCAGCCCGAAGCGGTCCAGGTCGGCCCCGGGCAGGTACACCCGACCCATCTCCCGCTGGTCCTCCACGACGTCGCGCAGGATGTTGGTGATCTGCAGGGCGACACCCAGGTCGTCGGCCAGCGGCTCGGCCCGGGCCGGATCGGAGCTGCCGTAGACGGCCAGGCTCAGCCGGCCCACCGTCCCGGCCACCCGCCGGCAGTAGCCGACCAGGTCGTCGAAGGTCTCGTAGCGGGTGCCGGCGACGTCCATCTCGCAGCCCTCGACCAGCTCGTCGACGGCGGAGAGGGGCAGTGGGTAGCGACGGCACACGTCGGCCATGGCGGTGAGGACCGGGTCGGCCGGGTCGGCCCGGCCGCTGCGCAACCCGTCGACGTCCTTGTGGACGCCGGCCAGGGCGTCGAGCTTCTCGCCGGCCGGGGCGTCGCCGTCACCGATGTCGTCGATGCGCCGGGCCAGGGCGTAGAGGGCGGACATGGCCCGGCGCTTGGGCGGCGGGAGCAGCTTTATCCCGTAGGAGAAATTTCTGGCCTCGGCGGCGGTGATCTCCTCGCAGCGGGAATAGGCCTGGTCCAGATCCACGCTCTAGACCTTCCCAGCCGCGGCCGCCAGCAGCACTTTCGCCGCTCGGCGCGCCACCCCCGACGGCCGGGGGTGCCCGGCCGGGCGCAGCACGTCGAAGTCCCGCCCGGCGATGGTGTCGAGAGCGGCGTGGCCACCGGCCCAGAAACCGGCGACGGCCACCCGGCAGCGGCCGGGCAGGGCGGACACCAGGGGCCGGCCCCGGTCCAGCCAGTCCCGGGCCCGGGCCACCTCGAACGCCATCAGGGCCCGCAGGGCCGGCGAGGCCGGCCCGGGCCCGGTCAGCTCGCCCGGCTCCACTCCGAAGCGGCGCATGTCGGCCTCGGGCAGGTACACCCTTCCGGCCCGGGCATCCTCGCGCACGTCCTGCCAGTGCTCGACCAGCTGGAGCCCGGTGCAGATGGCATCGGACAGCTCGGTCCGCCGGGCGTCGGAGAAGCCGAAGGTGGCCAGGACCAGCCGCCCCACCGGGTCGGCGGACAACCGGCAGTAGTCCCGCAGCTCGTCGAAGGTGGCGTACGACGCCACATCCTGGTCCCGCCGGTTGGCCTCGATCAGGTCGAAGAGGGGATCGGGGCTGCTTCCCAGGGCCCGGATGGCCCGGGCCGCCCCGGCCACCAGGCCGTAGCGGCCGGTCGGGTCGTCGAGCGCGGCTGCGGTCTCGGCCTCCAGCCAGTCCAGCGCCGCCCGGCGGTCCCCCTGGTAGGCGTCTCCGATCTGGTCGACCAGGCGGGCGTATCCGTAGAAGGCCACGAGATGGCTCCGGCTCCGGCTGGGTAGAACCAGCGACGCGACAGTGAAGTTCTCGCCGGAGGCCCGGCCGAGAATCTCTGAATCGCTGGGCAGGCCGGGGGGCGGGCCCGCAATGCTGGAGGTGTAAGACAGTGACCGCGTGGTCACCATCTGTACGCGCCGCACAGGGTGCCTGTCAAGCACCGCGGGCGTCCGCGCTCGAGACCCATGAAGTCTGAAGGAGAACCGTTACTGCTGGTAATCGGGGGGCCAGTCGGGGCCGACGGCCCACGACATGACCGTGGCGAAGGCCGCTTCGATCACCCGCAGGCCCTCCTGCATGGCCGTCTCGTCGTCCGGGGAGCCGGTGCTGTCCAGGAACGGGGTTCCGGCGGTGCGGGCCAGCGTCCGCAGCACGTTACGGGCCAGATCGGCGCTGGGCTCGTGGCCCTTGGCGGCGCGGGCGCCCAGCTCCAGGAGGATGGGCAGCACGTCGGCCACCACGTAGCCGAGCACCATGGCGACCTTGCCGGGGTCGTCGCGCAGCCCCTCGGCGCCTCCCAGCGGATCGAGGGCGCAGTGGAACTTCTCGGTGGCCTCGTCGAGCAGCGCCTCGATGGCCGCCGTGAGCAGCGCCTCTTTCGAGTCGAAGTAGCGGTACACGCTGCCCTTGGCCATCTGCGACGCCTCGGCGATGTCGCTGACCGACACCTCGGCATAGCTGCGGGTCTTGAACGCCTCGAGGGCGGCGCCGACTATCCGGGCCCGGACGGCCGGGTGCTCCGCTCCGGACTGGGCCCGGATCCGCACCAGCGCGTCCACGTGGGCCTGGTCGTAGACGAAGCGGCTCCCGGACTGGCGCACCGGAGGGGGGATCTGACCGGTACGCCGGTAGTAGTGGATGGTGCTGGCCGGGACGCCGCTGCGCTCGACCAGATCGGAGAGGCTGAGCGACGGCTCCATGGCCGGATCGGCGGGCGGGCCCATGGCGCCAGTCTGCCCACAACCGGGGCCCAAGTCGACCCCGCCCCCCCGATCAGCGGGCCGTCGTGGCCGGGATGGTGCCCATCCGTCCCTTCTGGAAGTCCTCGAAGGCCTGGGCCAGCTCGGCCCTGGTGTTCATCACGAACGGGCCGTAGTGGGCGACCGGCTCCCGGATGGGCCGGCCACCGAGGATCAGGACCTCCAGGGCCGGCGTGTGGCTGTCCTGGGAGCGATCCGCCTCCACCACCACCGTCTCCCCCTCGCCGAGCACGGCCAGCTGGCCCCCGCCGAAGGCGGCCCGCTCCGAGCCCACCGATCCCCGGCCCGACAGGGCGTAGACCAGGGCGTTGAACGACGGGTCCCAGGGGAGCTCCAGCCGGCCCCCCGGGGCGACGGTGGAGTGGATCATGGTGATCGGCGTGTGGGTGGCACCCGGCCCCCGCCGGTCGCCCACCGCCCCGGCGATGACCCGGACCAGAGCGCCCCCGTCGGGGGAGGAGAGCAGCGTGACCCGGTCCCGGCCCAGATCCTGATAGCGCGGATCGACCATCTTCTCGGCTGCCGGCAGGTTGACCCACAGCTGGATGCCGTGGAACAGGCCACCGGTCACGACCAGCTGCTCCGGCGGCCGCTCGATGTGCAGGATTCCACCGCCGGCGGTCATCCACTGGGTGTCGCCGTTGGTGATGACCCCGCCGCCGCCGGTGGAGTCGTTGTGCTCGAACACCCCGTCGATCATGTAGGTGACGGTTTCGAAGCCCCGGTGCGGGTGCCACGACGTGCCCCGCGGCTCGCCCGGCCCGTAGTCCACCTCGCCCATCTGGTCCATGTGGATGAACGGGTCGAGCATCTCGAGGGGGACACCGGCGAAGGCCCGCCGAACCGGGAAGCCCTCACCCTCGAAGCCGGCCGGGGCGGTGGTGAGGCTGCGCACCCGCCGGGGCCGGGCTGGAGGGGCGGCCGGCTCGATCTTGGGCAGGGAAAGGACGTCTTCGACTGTGACGGCAGGCATGGAATCCTCCAGGTCCGGGCCGGCAGGGGGTCGGCCCGCCCCTCTACAACTTTATTGCGGGTGCAACCATTCCCGGCACCGGGTCGGGGGATCGGGGCCGTAGGATCGGCAGCCGATGAGCGACGACGCCGACCGGCTCTACTTCCGCCAGCTGCTGTCCGGCCGGGATTTCGCCACCGGCGATCCCCTGGCGGTGCAGATGGTCAACTTCACCTACCTGATCGGCGACCGCGCCGCCGGCAAGACGGTCGTGGTCGACCCCGCCTACGGCGTGGACGAGATCCTGGACCGGGCCGAGGCGGACGGGATGGAGGTGGTGGGGGTGCTGGCCACCCATCACCATCCCGACCACGTGGGGGGCTCGATGATGGGCTACTCCATCGAGGGCCTGGCCCGGGTGCTCGAGCGGATCTCGGTACCGGTCCACGCCCACCGGGAGGAGGCGGCGCTGATCTGCCGGGTCACCGGACTCGATCCCGACGACGTGGTGGCCCACCACAGCGGGGACCGGGTGGCGGTGGGGGCGGTGGAGGTCGAGCTGCTCCACACCCCGGGCCACACCCCCGGCAGCCAGTGCTTCCTGGTCGACGGGATGCTGGTGGCCGGGGACACCCTGTTCCTGGAGGGCTGCGGGCGTACCGACCTGCCCGGCGGCGATCCTTCCGCCATGTACCACAGCCTCCAGAAGCTGGCCTCGCTGCCCGGTTCCACGGTGGTGTGCCCGGGCCACCGCTACTCCGAGGCCCCGCAGGCCCCGCTGGCCGTCGTCCGGGACATCAACATGGTCTACAAGCCCCCGACCATGGAAGCCTGGCTGGGCGCCTTCGGCCGGTAGCGGCTCTAGTAGCGGAGGCCCAACTCGACCAGACGCTTCTCCATCGAGAGCTCGTCGCGCTCGAGGAAGCGGCCGAGAGCCCGCAGGTCCTCGGCCCGGATGGTGACCGTGGTGCCGTGGAAGCCGGACCTGGCGTTGAGGATGGAGTTGATGTAGCGCCGGACGATCTGGCCCTCTATGGCCTCGGTTTCGTTGAGCCGGGCCAGGTCTATGGTCACGGGCCGTTTCGACACGAAGCCCTCGAGGGCCTGACCCTCACCGCCGGCGGCCTCCGCCCGCCCGCCCGTGGGCGGCAGGATCTGGTCCACCGGCACCCGGTAGAACTGGGCCAGACGCTGCAGGCGGAGGATGGATATCACCCGCTCGCCCCGCTCGTAGGCTCCGAGCACCGAGGCCTTGAACTCGCGGGCCGAGGACTCCTCGACCGCGAGCAGCGAAAGTCCCCGCTGGCGGCGCAGGCTCCGCAGGCGCTCGCCCACGGCCCTGGTGTATGTCAGGGGAACATCGTCAGGCACTGGGCCCACCTCCGCGGCCGATGGTAGCGACAGCTCCGCCTTCACCTTCCCCTACCCACCCAAAAATGGCTTTAAGACTGACATAGCGGCTGTCGTGACAATCCATGGAGGGGGGCCGGATCGCGTGTCAGAGGGACGCCGGACGGTCGCCGCCGGCGCGCAGCACCAGCAGGCGGCGCCCCCCGACGCACAACGCCTGTCCGGCCTCGTGGCGGTCCCCCGGCCGGCCGGGGGACGGATCCGCCCCTCCACCGGTGTCGAGCACCACTTCCCACCACGCCGACCAGCGCTTCTCCGGCAGCGTGAAGTCCAGGTCCTGCTCCCATGCGTTCAACACGATGAAGAACGAGTCGTCGACGATCGGCCGGCCGTGCTCGTCGGGGTCGGCCAGGGCGTGCCCGTTCAGGTACACCGCCAGCGACTTGGCGTAGCCCACCGTCCAGTCGGCGTCGGTCATCTCCGCCCCGTCGGGCCGGAACCAGGCGATATCGGGCAGTACGTCCACGGACGGGCCCCCGCGCAGCGGGTGGCCCTGGAAGAACCGGCGACGCCGGAACACCGGGTGCTCGCGGCGCAACGCAATGAGGTCCCTGGTCCAGGCGAGCAGCTCCTCGTCCAGATCGGCCCAGTCGTACCAGGACAGCTCGCTGTCCTGGCAGTAGGCGTTGTTGTTGCCGCGCTGGGTGCGACCGAACTCGTCGCCGCCGAGGATCATGGGGACGCCCTGGCTGAGAAACAGCGTGGCCAGCAGGTTGCGCACCTGCCGCCGCCTCAGGGCGTTGACCTCCGGGTCATCGGTGGGACCCTCGGCACCACAGTTCCACGACCGGTTGTCGTCGGTGCCGTCCCGGCCCTCCTCGCCGTTGGCGTCGTTGTGCTTGCGGTTGTACGAGACCAGGTCGGCCAGGGTGAAGCCGTCATGCGCTGTGACAAAATTGATGCTGGCGAAGGGGCTGCGGCCGTTCGCCTGGTACAGATCCGAGCTGCCGGTCAGCCGCTCGGCCAGGTCACCGATGGGCGTTCCGCCCTCCCTCCAGTAGTCCCGGACCGAATCGCGGTATCTCCCGTTCCATTCCGACCACAGCGGTGGGAAGTTCCCGACCTGGTAGCCGCCCTCGCCCACGTCCCACGGCTCGGCGATCAGCTTGACCTGGCTGATCACCGGGTCCTGCTGGATGATGTCGAAGAAGGCCGACAGCCGGTCCACCTCGTGGAACTGACGGGCCAGCGTGGCCGCCAGGTCGAAGCGGAACCCGTCCACGTGCATCTCGAGCACCCAGTAGCGCAGGGAGTCCATCATCAACTGCAGCACGTGGGGGTTGCGCACGTTCAAGGTGTTGCCGGTACCGGTGGAGTCGCTGTACAGGCGCGGCGTGTTCTCCACCAGGCGGTAGTAGGAGGGGTTGTCCACCCCCCGGAACGACAGGGTCGGTCCCCGGTGGTCACCCTCGGCGGTGTGGTTGTAGACCACGTCCAGGATGACCTCGATGCCGGCCCGGTGCAGGGCCCGCACCATGGCCTTGAACTCGTTGACGACCCGGTGGCCGGGCCGGGAGGCGTAGCCGTTGTGGGGGGCCAGGTAGGCGATGGAATTGTAGCCCCAGTAGTTGCGCAGCCCGAGCTTCTCCAGCCGGTGGTCGTGGACGAAGTGGTGCACCGGCATCAGCTCCACGGCGGTGACGCCGAGCCGGCTGAAGTGCTCGAGCAGGGCCGGATGGGCCACCCCGGCATAGGTCCCCCTCAGGTGGGCCGGGACGTCGGGGTGGGTCCAGGTGAGCCCCTTGACGTGGGTCTCGTAGATGACGGTGTCGGCCCAGCGGTGCTTGGGGGCCCGGTCCGAACCCCAGTCGAACGCCGGGTCGGTGACGATGGCCTTGGGCATGGCCGCCGCCGAGTCGGTGTGGTCCGGGGTGAGGTCATCGGCGGCCAGGTCGTAGCCGTAGGGGGCCTGACCCCAGCGCACCTCCCCGTCCACCGCCTTGGCGTACGGGTCGAGGAGCAGCTTGTCCGGGTTGCAGCGCAACCCGGCTTCGGGATCGTAGGGGCCGCGCACCCGGTACCCGTAACGCTGCCCCGGCTCGATGTGCTCCAGATAGCCGTGCCAGCAGTACCCGTCCACCTCGGGGAGCTCGAAGCGGGTCTCCTCACCGTCGAGGTCGAACAGGCACAGCTCCACCGCCTCGGCTGCCTGGGAGAAGATCGAGAAGTTCGTTCCCAGGCCGTCGAAGGTGGCGCCGAGGGGGTACGGCTCGCCGGGGGAGAGGGGTGAGGGATGCAACGGGAACAAGCTAACGGCTCAGCCCCACCAGAATGACGCCGCCAGCATGCAGTACAGGGCGATGAGAGCCACCCCCTCGATCCAGGTGTACTCGCCGTCGTAGATCACCACCGTCACCACGATCGCCGAGATGGCCATGGCCGCCACCAGCAGGGGCGGGAATACCAGGGTCAGCTGGGTGGGACCGACCACGGTGCTCAGCAGCACCAGCAGGGGAGTCAGGAGCAGGGCGACCTGCAGCGGGCTGTTGAGGGTGGTGCTGATGGCGTACTCCGGCTTCGCCTTCAGCGCGAAGCGGATCCCGACCGCATGCTCCACCGCGTTGGAGGAGATGGCCACGACCACCAGACCGGTGAAGGTCTGCGACAGGCCCAAGGTGCGCGTCGCCGATTCGAGGGGGCCGACGAACCAGTCCGCGGCCAACGCCGCCCCGGCGCTGCCCAGGGCCAGCAGAGCCACCGACAACCGCAGCGGCCACGCCCCCTCCTCCGGGTCGGTGGCGGCCCCGTCGAAGCCCGGCTCGCCCGATCCGGGGGAGTCGGCTTCGCGCCGGCGCAGGTGGTACGGCACGCTGAAGGCGTAGACGATCAGCAGTATGACCGCGCAGTCGTCGGAGAGGGCCCCGGCATGGGCGGCCGCCGGGGTTCCCAGCCGGGAGGCCAGGGTGGGGACCAGCAGGGCGGCCACCACCAGCAGCAGCAGCGACCCGTTGAGCCGGGGGGCCTCGGGCTCGAAGCGCTGGGTCCCGTGGCGCAGCCCGCCCGCCACGAATGCCATGCCCAGCACCAGCACCGCGTTGCCGAGCACCGATCCCACCAGCGCCGACCTGACCACCTCGGTGAGACCCGACGAGAGGGCGAAGATACCCACGAACAGCTCGGGCAGGTTGCCGAGGGTGGACTGAAGCAGCCCGGTCGGACCGGGGCCCAGCCGCTCACCCACCTGGTCTATGGCCTGGCCGACCAGGGCGGCCATGGCGGCCAGATCCAGGCCGGCCACGGCGAAGCGGACCACCGGGTCGACCGACAGGACCACCAGCACCGCGCTGGCGGCGGTGAGGACCACCGCCAGCGCGATGGTCACCCGGTGCCCCAGCCTCAGGTGCTGCAGGAGCCCCCCTCCCGGGGGGGCGGGCGGTTCCTCCGGCGCCACCCCGGGGGGCGGCGCCTCAGCGGGCCGGAAGGTACACCTCGCCCCCGGAGCGGCGGAACTCCTCGGACTTCTGGCGCAAGCCGATCTCCACCTCCTCCGCCTCGGCGGCGGTCCGGCGGATGTCCTGGCTGATCCGCATGGAACAGAACTTAGGCCCGCACATCGAGCAGAAGTGCGCCGTTTTGGCCGGCGTGGCCGGCAGGGTCTCGTCGTGGTACGCCCGGGCCGTCTCGGGGTCCAGCGAAAGTTCGAACTGGTCCTCCCAGCGGAACTCGAAGCGGGCCTTGGAGAGGGCGTCGTCCCACGCCCGGGCGCCGGGATGACCCTTGGCCAGGTCGGCGGCGTGGGCCGCGATCCGGTAGGCGATGACACCGGCCTTCACGTCGTCGCGGTTGGGCAGTCCGAGATGCTCCTTGGGCGTGACGTAGCAGAGCATGGCCGTGCCGGCCCAGCCGATCATGGCCGCCCCGATGGCCGAGGTGATGTGGTCGTAGCCGGGGGCCACGTCGGTCGTCAGGGGCCCGAGGGTGTAGAAGGGGGCGTCGTGGCAGTACTCCTTCTGGAGGCGCATGTTCTCCTGGATCAGGTGCATCGGCACATGTCCCGGACCCTCGATCATCACCTGCACGTCGTGGCGCCACGCCACCTCGGTGAGCTCTCCGAGGGTGCGCAGCTCGCCCAGCTGGGCCTCGTCGTTGGCGTCGGCGACCGAACCGGGACGCAGGCCGTCCCCGAGGGAGAACGCCACGTCGTAGGCGGCCAGGATCTGGCACAGCTCCTCGAAGTTGGTGTAGAGGAAGTTCTCCTGGTGGTGGGCCAGGCACCACGCCGCCATGATGGAGCCGCCCCGGCTGACGATGCCGGTGACCCGCTTGGCGCTCAGGGGCACGTAGCGCAGGAGCACCCCGGCGTGGACGGTCATGTAGTCGACGCCCTGCTCGGCCTGCTCGATGACCGTGTCGCGGTAGACCTCCCACGACAGCCGCTCGGCCACCCCGTCCACCTTCTCGAGGGCCTGGTAGATCGGGACGGTCCCGATGGGCACCGCCGAGTTGCGCAGGATCCACCCCCGGGTGGTGTGGATGTCGCGGCCGGTGGAGAGGTCCATGACCGTGTCGGCCCCCCACCGGGTGGCCCACTGCAGCTTCTCGACCTCCTCGTCCACCGAGGACGTGACCGCCGAGTTGCCGATGTTGGCGTTGATCTTCACCGCGAAGCGCGAACCGATCAGCATCGGCTCCGACTCGGCGTGGTTGATGTTGGCCGGGAGGATGGCCCGCCCGGCGGCCAGCTCCTGGCGCACGACCTCGGGGTCCATCCCCTCCCGGATGGCCGCGAACTCCATCTCCGGGGTGATGATCCCCTGCCGGGCGTAGTGCATCTGGGTGACCCGCCCGCCGGGCCGGGCCCTCCGGGGCCGGCGGGACTCGGAGGGGTGCTGCGGGTAGCGCTGCGCGCCCCGGGCGGCGGCCCGGCCGTCGTCGCGGGCGGATCCGGCCCGGCCCTCGTAGAACTCGGTGTCGCCACGCTCCTCTATCCAGGCCTCCCGCACCGGCGCCAGACCGGCCCGGACGTCGCCACCGGGCCCCGAGGTGTCGTACAGGCGGACCGGCGGGTTGGGGGTGCCGTCGGGGGAGTCGTCCAAACAGATCTCCTGGAACGGGACCCTGATATCGGGGCGCGACCCCACCACCTGGACCTTCGTGCGCCTGGCCTGGACCATTTTCATTTCCTCCCTCCACCGGCATTACCCGGATCAGGTTCTACGGTCGGGGCCGCTCGGCGTGAGCCACAGACCCCCTCTCAGCCCGGTCCCTCCGGGCTCCCGCGTTCGGTTCCCACCATACCCCCGGGCTGCTACCGGCCAGATCCGACTACACTCCAGCGAGGCAGTCGCCGGGCGGCGTGGCCGAGTGGTTTAGGCAAGGGCCTGCAAAGCCCTGTACACCGGTTCGATTCCGGTCGCCGCCTCCCTACATCGCCGCAGGTCAGATGCTGTTTGTGCTGATCGATGGTGTCGGAGCCTGGCTCTCCATCCCGCGAAAATCCCGCGGCGCGTTTATTTCGCGGTGCTGTTTCGGGCGTCCGGGAGAGCCACCAGCCGGGGCTTGGCGGGTGTCGCTGCGTCGATCTGCGCCTCCAGGAAGGCCGCCACCTGGCGATCCCGCTCGGCCGTCGCGTGTTGGTAGATGAGGGCCGCCCGGGGGGACGAATGGCCGATCCGCGCCATCAGTTCCTTGGTGGTGATGCCCGGCATCTGGGCCATGAGAGTGGCGGCGTGGTGGCGGAGGTCATGGGGGTGCATCTCGGGGTCGACTCCGACCGTCGCCTTCGCCTCGGTCCAGGCGTCTGAGATCCTGGACCTGTGGGCCGGTCCGCCCTTGGGGTCGGTGATGAGCTCACCGCTGTCGGCGCAGCCGAAGGCTTCCAGGTGGGCGGAGATGGCTTCTATGGCCTGCTTCGGCAGGACCACCGTGCGCCGTCCAGCGGCCGACTTGGGGCTCTTGACGACCCGGCCCATTCCGGGAATCTCCAGGGCGGCCTGGCGAATGTGGACGGCCTCGCGAAGCGGGTCGACGTCGGACAGTCGGAGGCCCAGTATTTCGCCCATGCGGAGGCCGCCCATGCCGGCGAGGACGAGCACCAGGCGGTACCGGGCCGGCATGGCTTCGACGAGGGCGAGCACCTCAGCGGTGGTCGGCATCGGGCGCTCCGGCGCCTTCTCCCGGCCCCCTCCGCGGATGCGGCAGGGGTTGCGGGCGATCCGCTCATCGCTGACAGCGGTGTTGAGGATGGCGCTCAGGAGCCGGTAGCTCTTGGCCGTCTGGTCGTGCCCAGAGGCTGCGGTGACGGTGCCGTACCAAGTGCGAACCTGTTCGGGCGTAATCGCCCGCAGTGGCATGGACCCAAGGTGGGGGAGGATGTTGCGGTCGAGCAGTCTCTCGTACCCGTAGCGGGTGGAGTTGGATAGTGGACGGCCGTTGACCACCCGACTGTCGAGCCATCCGGCCGCGTACGACGCGAACGTGACCTTGCCGGGGCGGGGGTCGGCGACGATGCCGACGAGCTCGTCTCCCTCGACCTTGGCCTTGTAGGCGTCGGCGTCCTTGCGGCGGGCGAAGCTCTTCGATCTCTCCGCATCTCCGGCTCGCCAACGGACGTCGTATCGCCACTCACCGGTCGTTGTCCGGCGGCGCTGGATGTGGGCCATGCTGTGCCTCCTCGGGTGCTCGTGACGAGCCTACGAAGCGGATGTGACGGCGCCCGTCGGCCCCTCCTCGGCGTCGAGGAGCCGGTCGATGTAGCCGTGCACCTCCTGGAGCGGGACGCGGCGGCTGGCGCCGACCTTGACCGAGCGAAGCTGCCCCGCATCGAGGAGCTCGTACAGGGTGGAGCGCCCGATGCCGAGTAGGGCCGCAGCCTGTTTGACGGTGAGCAGAAGGGGCGTGATCGCCGCTCGCTCGACTTTCGGGCCGGTGTTCGGATCGTGGTGAACGGGACGCATTACGGGGTCCTCCTCGGGTTCAGCGGGCAGGGGAGGGCGGGAGGGTTGACCTGCACGCGGCGCTCGGGTCTCTCCCGCGAGGACGTCGAGCACGAGACGAAGTGAGTCCCGGGCTTCGCCGGGAGCGAGGCGGTGTCGGTGGCCAGCCATGCGGGCTGATTCGCCGAGGATCGCGACTCGGTAGGCGACCGCCACGGTGGCCCGGTCGAGTTGCCCGGTAGCGACGGCCTCCTCGATCGCGGCCGCGAACTCCTCCTCTGCACGGCATTCGTGAGTAGCGGCCACAGAGCTGCTGTCCAGGATCGGGACGAGACGCAATGTTTCCCGGCGGTGTGCATCGTGGACGGTGCGCAGTCGTCGTTCGACGCGTTTGACTATGAGACGTGCGGGTCGGCAGTGGTGCTCGCCGGCATGTTGGCGTATGGCTTCCCATGCGGCTGAAACGGTGTCGGCGGCAAGATCCGCCTGTGCCGTCCACGGGCCACTGCCACTGGCGGTCTTCCAACGTCGAGAGACGACCCGAAGGACCCCGGGGAGTAGGGCCTGAAGGACAGCGAGCTGGGCCAGGGGGTCGTCCTCGGCGACGACGAGGAGGTCGGCGAGCAGGGCGCACGACAGTTCGGGGTGTCCGGGCCGGTTGATGGTGGCGACCAGGTCGGCGGGGGAGCGGTAGCTGGCTAGGGCCGGGTGGCGCTGTGCCCAGGCGGCGATCGCCGTGCGAGCCCGAGCGGTGTCGGCGACGGCGTCCCACTCGTCGGTGATGGAGGCGAACGCGTCCATGCGCTGATGATGGAATTCGACACTTCCAAAGTCCTTGCTCGAGTCCTTGCTGAGTCCTTCCAAAGTCCTTGCTCGACTCCTTGCTTTGGCCACTTTCCTGACCTGAATTGGCTGGTCAGCGGCCTGCGGACCGGAGCGGCGGGTCATGTCGGCTTTTTCTTGCCGGGCATCGGTCGGCGTGTCATCACACCTATGGGCTGTGTGGTGGCCAGCTGTCCGCCGTCCGTGGGCCAAGCCCGGAGGGTCATGGCGGTGATGATCCGGATGGCGTTCCCCAGAAAGTTCCCCACTTCGCTTCCGTTCGAGGGAATTGGTGGGGAAGCCACGGGGCGGGCGAGGGGGCTCGACGGGATCATCGGTTCCCCATGGGCAGGCCCGTCGTGTTCCCCACCTGGCCGTCTGCACCGCCGACGAGCAGGTGCGCGCCGACTGTAAGCGCTTCCCCACGACGCCCGACGCCGGTTCCCCATCCCCGGAAGGAACCACCTGTCTCGGTTCGGGACGTTCGCGGTCTCGGCAGATTCGCCGGTCCATAGCCGTCCACCGCTGACCTGGGCGCTGAGTCAGGGCTTGCTGGCGCGCCGTTTATGTCGTGATGACGATCGTCGATCGCGCCGTGTCGAAGGTGGGCTGAGCCGTGTTGCGCTTGGCGAAGCTGACCGACGCCGAGTACGTGCTGCGCCAGGTTGCCGGCGGGCTGGAGGACTACTACCTGGGCTCGGGAGAGGCGCCGGGGGTCTGGACAGGCCGTCTGGCGGCCCGGCTGAGCCTGGCCGGGGTGGTGGACGGCGATGTGCTGCGGGCTCTGATCGACCGGCGCCACCCGGACAGCGGCGAGTTGTTGATGGCCGGCTCTGGCCGTAAGCCGACGGTCCGGGCGATCGATGCCACCTTCAGCGCCCCCAAGAGCGTCTCGTTGTTGTGGGCGTTCGGGGGACCGGAGGTGGCGTCGGTGATCTCGATCGCCCATGTCGAGGCGGTCGAAGCTGCTCTGGAGTTCGTGGAGAAGCATGCTGCGGTCACTCGCCGCCAACGGCTGGGGGTCCGGCTGCGGGCGGCGACATCGGGTTGGCTGGTGGCGACGTTCGTGCACCGGACTTCACGCGCGGGGGATCCGCAGTTGCACACGCACGCGGTGATCGTGAACTTGGTGCAACGAGACGACGGCCGGTGGCTGTCCCTGGACGCCACCGCGCTCTACAAGTGGGCCAAGGCGGCTGGCAGTGTCTACCAGGAGGAGTTGCGTCGCCGCTTGTCCGATCGACTGGGGGTGGGCTGGGGGGCGGATCGCAATGGCTGCCGAGAGATGGTCGGGATAAGCGAGGCCCAGTTGAGGGCCTTCTCCAAGCGGAGTGTGCAGATCGAGGAGCATCTCGCCGCGGCCGGTGCCATGCCCTCCAGCGCCAAGGCCCGGATGGTGGCCGATGAGGCGGCCAGCGTGGCAACCCGCCCGGCCAAGGATCACAGCCTCACCCCAGAGCACCTCCGCGAGCGCTGGGAGCACGAGGCCCGAGCCGTCGGCCTGCCCTCCGGCCCGGCACTCCTCGATGCCGTCCGGACGGACGGGTCACCGACCCCGGGGATCAGTCGCACTGACCTGCGCGGGCTGTTCAACCGGCTGGTCGACCCCGAGGTCGGCCTGTGTGCCCACGATTCCCGCTTCGGCGAGGCGCAGGTGGTCGAGGCGGTAGCCGCCTGGGGCGCCGGCCGTCTCAAAGTGTCGGACATCGAGGCCATCACGTGGCGGTTCTTGAACTCCGACCGGGTGGTCCGTCTTTTCGACCGGGACACCGCGGGTCGGGCGCCGGGCCGCTGGTCGACGGTGGAGCATCGTCGCCTGGAGGACCGTGTCCTGACCCTTCTTGCCCAGCTGCGTGAGCGGCGGGTGGACCCTTTCGACCGGTCGGACGTCGTCGACGCCGTCGCCGGGGCGAGCCGGCTGGGGGACGACCAGGCTGCCGCGGTCGAGGTGTTCTGCGGGGCGGGACCGGCGCTGCGCGCTCTGATCTCCCCGGCCGGCTACGGCAAAACCACCACCGTGGCGGCAGCGGTCGACGCCGCCGGTCGGGCCGGCCGCCCCGTGCTGGCGGTATCGACCACCAATCAGGCGGTCGAACAGCTGCGCCGGGTCGGCATCGACGCGGTCACCGTGGCCCGCTTCGCCCGCAGCGACAGACGGCTCGAGCCGGGCACCGTCGTCGTGGTCGATGAGTTCTCCCAGCTTTCAACCAGCGAAGCCCACGCCATCCTCTCTGCGTCGGCCGCCTGTCCGGGGTCGAGGGTGTGGATGGTCGGCGACCCTCTCCAGGCCCAGCCCGTCGCCGCCGGGGGCCTCGCCCAGTGGATCGCCGGCCACGCCCGTCAGGGCAGGGTTCCGGTGGCGGAGTTGACGGTGAACCGCCGCCAGGCCGACCCGGTCGAACGCGAAGCCCTCACCAGCTTCAGGGCCGGGCGGATCACCGACAGCCAAGACCTACGCGACGAGGCTGGCTGGGAGCACCATTTCGAAGACCGCGACCACGCCCTGGAGGCGATGGCCGATGCGGTGCTGGCCGACATCGAGACATACGGGGCCAATCGGGTGGCCGCCCTGGCGGTCAGCCACAACGACTGCGAGGCCCTAGCGGATCGCATACGGAGCGACCTGGCCGATCAGGGAGTCATCTCCGGAGTTGCTTTGGAAGGGCCCGGCTGGACCGGTCCCCGCCGATATCAGGCCGGCGACCGTGTCCTGCTGCACGCCCACATTTCCCTCGGCGACGGCGACCGGGTCACCAACGGCACCGTTGCCACCGTCATCGCCGTGACCGAGGGGGGGATGATAGTGACCACAGAGAGCCGCCTCCAGCCGGTGCTCATACCCGCCGACTTCGCCACCGCCAGAGGAGCCGACGGGCGTCCCCAGGTCTCGCATGCGTGGGCCCGCACGATCGACGGGGTGCAAGGCGGCACCTGGGACCAGGCGCACCTGCTGGCCACCCCCGCCTTGGACCGCTACCGGGGCTATGTAGGCCAGTCCCGGTCCATCAAGCCCACCCACACCTGGAACACCCGACCCCAGGCCGTCGGTGACCCGGGTGATCACGGCGGCCGTCTCGTCCAGCCGCATTCCACTCCGGCCGAGCAGATCGCCGCCGCCCTGGCCCGGGCCCAGCCCAAGACCTTCGCGGCGGTCGACGACCCCTACCGCTACGAGCAACGGGTTCGAGCCGCTCAGGTCGACCATCGCAGGCACCTCGCCCAGCGCCCCGCCGATGAGACTGACAGGGTGAGTCGAGCGGAACAGACCGTCGCCGTCCGCCAGCGGGACCTAGCCGACGCCGAGGCACGGCTCGCCCACTGGCAAGGCGAGCAGGACCGCACCGGCGGCATCCGCGGCATGACACCCAGCCGCCGGCAGGGGCATCATCGGGCTGCCCGTGAGGTTGAGATCCAGACCGGGTCGGTCGAAAGAGAACAACAGCGGCTCCAAGCCGCCCGGGCCGAGCACGACAAGCTTCGATCCCATCAGGCGGAAGGAGTCGCCTTCGACCGGGCCAACCAGTGGCGCCACGAGCGCATCGCCACCCTCGACGAACAGTTGAAGCTCTACTGGGCCGAGGCGGTCGTGGACGCGGCCAGAGACGGACATCCCGCCGCCTACGGCCCCGACCGTTTGAAGGCGGCCAGAAGAACCATCCTCGAACAGGTCGAGACCCTCCCGGAGCGAGCTTCGGTTGGTCGCTGCCAGCAACGACCAGCTGGCATGGAGGACCCGCTGCGTGACCTGGCCGACCTGGACCGGGCCATCCACGAGGCCGCGTCAAAGCCGAAGATCCACCTGAACGATCCGCCCAAGATGAGGCCGAAGCCTTGGCCGTCAGATCCGTCGATGAGCATCCACATCCAGCACCAGCTCTACCAACAGCTGCACCAGCCCGGCCCTTCGATCAGCATCGACCTGTAGGCCGTCTGTCCAGGCCGCTCCGAACGCAGTTGTCATCGGCCGTTGACATCATGGGCTCATGCCGCGGCTGAGCGCGTTCTACGGGATCGTCGTGTACATGTACGTACGTGATCACGGGCCTCCCCATGTTCATGCCTGGTACGGCGACGACAAGGCTGTGGTCGATCTGTCGGGGGCGATCCTGGCCGGGACGCTTCGGGCCCGACAGGCAGCCCTGGTCAGGGAGTGGGCGGCCTTACATGAGACTGAGCTGCTTCTGGCGTGGCAGCGAGCAAGCGCCGGTGAGCCGCCCGGTAGCATTGAGCCGCTGCCATGAACACCATCCCCACCGTCGTCGGCGTCGCCGTTCCCCGGCCCCATCTGATGCGGCTGCTCTTCGACGACGGTGTTGTGCGAGACGTCCAGTTCATGCCCGGTGAAGCCAGTGGAACGCTCGTGGAGCCCCTCGACGATCCCGACTACTTCGCGCAGGTCCGCGTCGACCCCGACGCCGGCACCGTCGTCTGGCCCAACGGTCTTGACCTCGCCCCCGAAGTCCTCCACGGCGACTACCAGCCTGAGAACCAACTCGGCTTCCACGACGTCACCGCATCGAAGATGAGCGCCTGACAGGTCCGTCGCGTCCGGTCTCTCGGACTCTTCCGCATCGGTCGAGAACGCCCGCCCGGCGAAAGCCGTTCAGTAGTCCCACCACGACTCGACGGAGGGCGCCATCACCGATGGCAAATGTCTGTGCCTTGGAGGAGGGCGAGGGGAATGGGGACGTGTGAGGGGCAGAGGGATGGATGATGGGCATGAAGGGGAATGGGATGGGGGAGAGGGGGACAGGGAAAGGGAGGAGCAGGGCTGGAAGCGGAGGCGCTGACGCGGAGTCCCTGAGGGGGGCTACTGGCCTGTCCTGGTGATCTCTCGCCAGTGACCCCGCCACCTCGGAGGCTCGACGTGCCGTCCTGCCTTTGAGTCCTCTAGGCGCTGAACCCCGGCACGCATCTCCTCCTGCCAACGTTCGGGGGTCTTGGCATCCTGCACCAGACCGGAGCGAACCCACAGTGCCGCCGGCCCGATTCGCGAGGTCTGGACCGATCCTCCGATCGTCGCTTTGATCTCGCTTCGGATGCGACGGCGTAACGCCTCGAGACGAGGGAGGGGCACGCCTTCGACCAGGGCTTCGCCGACTTCCAGGACTGCGTCAACGACCCACCGCACCGCAGCGTCCTCGCCCTCGACCGGTGGCGGCGCCGCCAGCCAGCCTTCGACGATGCGCCAGCAGGTAGCACACATCCACTGCTCCGGACTGCTCAACAGATCGATGTCCTCGGCCTCGGGAACGATCTCGGCACGCACACGGCCGCAGAGTGTCTGTGTACGCCACACTGGCGCCGCCAACTCCGAAATCGACGCGGGAGCTGTATCGAATTCCCGGACAGCCGGCGCGGCGTCTTGGCCCGGTTGGGCCCGTTCGGCGAGGTGCACTCTCGCCGGCCACCAGGTATCGAGGGCGACGGGGATCACCTCATGCGACGAGACGCGCATGGGCCATCGATGGTCCATCCGCTCGACGATACCGACCGCTGTCATGAGCTACGTGGACCCACCCGAACGGTAGGGCGGGCGGACCTCCGAAGGTATCCCGGATCGGCACGTAGGGGATGCCGGGAGCGCG
>JAKAXN010000334.1 GCA_021816565.1 Actinomycetes bacterium | reverse complement strand
CGCCCGGCGGGCGCGGCGGGACTGTCGGCGACCGGGGGGGCGGCGCCCGTCTCGGTCTCGGGGGTGGTCGGCCCGTAGGTCGCCATGGCTGATCCTCCCTTGCATATGTCCGTCCAGCGCCACTCGGCTGCCAGCGGGGTTTGTACCCACATCTTTATACCCGGCAGGAGCCGGCGCCAGTTGCCCGACCGCCCGGGGGCGGTCCGCCACTCAGCCGGGCCGGGCCGCCGTGGTGGGGGGGCTGGTCGCCGCGGTGGTGGACGTGGGCGACGGCACCGTGGTGGTCGCCGCAGTGGGGACGGTCGTGGTGGGCTGGGCCGTGGTGGTGGACGGACCGCCCGCCCGCCCGCCGGCCACCGTCGTGGTGGTGGCCGAGGGGGAGCCGGTCGCCGCCCCGCCGGCGGTGGTGGTGGAGGTGGTGGGCGACGGGGAGGCCGGGACCGTGGTGGTCGTAGTGGTCCCGAGGCCCAGCGGGAACTGCAGGCTGCCCGCCGCCGGCGGGGTCAGGGTGGCGCCGGTGAACGAGTACACCGGCGGGAACGAGCCGACCCACTGCGGCTCGGAGTGGACGGCCGCGCTCATGTAGTCGTGCCAGATCTGGGCCGGCACCGTGCCGCCCTGCACGCTGCTCAGGCCCCGGAAGTACACCATGGGCTTGTACTGCGAGGCGTAGCCCATCCATACCGCGGTGGTGAGGTTGGGGGTGTAGCCGATGAACCAGGCGTTGGCCGAGTTGTCGGTGGTGCCGGTCTTGCCGGCCACCGACGAACCGATGCCGCCGGCTGCGGTGCCGGTTCCTCTCGACACCACCTGCTCCAGGCAGTACGTCTCCTCGGCGTTCTGGGCCGGGGTGAGGATGGTGCGGGCCGCCGGCTGCACCGGCAGCGGCAGCACGTGGCCGGCCGAGTCGGTGACCCGGGTGATCAGCAGCGGGGAGTGGTAGACGCCACCCGCCGCGAACGTGGCGTACACGGCGGCCATCTCCAGCGGCGACACCTCGTCGGTGCCGAGCACCTCCGAGAGGTGGTCGCCCAGCTCGGCCGGCCGGATACCCATCTGGGCGGCCATGGCGTCGAGCCGGGACGCCCCGATCTTGTCCACGATCTGGGCGTAGACGGTGTTGATGGAGTTGGCGGTGGCGTCGACCACGGTCATCTGCGGCTTGGTCGCCTCTCCCTCGAAGTTCTTCACCACCCACGGGGTGCCGTCGGCGTTGCCGTGGGGGACCACCACCTCCGGAGGGGAGGGCAGGGTCGACAGCGGGGAGTAGCCGAGCTTCAGCAGCTCGGCCAGCATGATGGCCTTGAAGGTCGATCCGGGCTGGCGGCCCCCGCCCCCGCCGGCGGCCCCGAGGGCCAGGTCCACCGAGGACGTGCGGTAGTTCTGCCCGCCGACGAGGGCCTTGACCTCCCCGCTGTCGTCGATGGACACCAGCGCCCCGGACGGCTCACCGGCCGCCGGGTCGAGGGCGTCGGGTCCCTTCCCGTACAGCGCGTCGTAGGCCTCGGCCTGCAGGGTCGGGTCGAGCGTGGTGGTGACCCGCAGCCCGCCGCCGTCGACCTCGGCCTGGCCGTACTTCGAGATCAGCTGCTCGCGCACCGCCTCCACGAAGTAGTCCTCACCGGCGGGCAGCAGGCTGGCCGAGGCGCTGGCGGTGACCGGCGGCTTGACGAAGGCGGAGAAAGGCACCGCCGCCGCGGCCTGGGCCTGGGCCTCGGTGATCTTGCGGTCGCGGACCATGGCCGCCAGGGAGTCGCGCTGGTGCTGGTGGGCCACCACGGCGTCGCGGACCGGGTCGGCGGTGTCGGGGTCACGGATCATGCCGGCCAGGAGCGCGGCCTCGGGCAGGTCCAGCTGGGAGGCGTCCACCCCGAAGTAGGTGCGGGCTGCGGCCTCGATGCCGTAGGCCCCGCGGCCCCAGTAGATGGTGTTGAGGTAGCCCTGCAGGATCTGCTGCTTCGACTCGGTGCGCGACAGGCGGATGGCCAGGGCCGCCTCCTTTATCTTGCGGGTGAGAGTCCGCTGCGAGGTCAGGTAGGTCTGCTTCACGTACTGCTGGGTGATGGTGGAGGCACCCTGCAGGTTGCCCGACCCGCTGGCGTCTGAGATGGCGGCCCGCAGGATGCTGACCGGGTTGAGGGCCCCCTCGGTGAAGAAGTGGCGGTCCTCTGTCGACACCACGGCCTGGACCACCACCGGCGCCACCTGGGACAGGCGGACATCCACCCGGTTCTGGTCCGAGAAGGCCGCCAGGGTGTGCCCGGAGGAGTCGTACACGAAGGTGGTCTGGGCCAGCGGCCGGGCCGCCGGGAGGGCCACCCTGGTCAGCTCGTAGAGGCCCCCCGACCCGGCGGCGGCGCCGATCAGGACCACGGCGAAGATCCATCTGCGCAGCCGCCACAGCCGTCCGCCGCGGTAGCCGTCGGAGCCGGTCCGCCCTGACGGGCCGCGTCCCGACGCAGCCCGGCCCGACGCGCCCCGTCCCGGGCCGGTACCCCGGCCGGAACGACCGGAGGAGTGGGAGGGGTTGCGGCTGGGCATGGGACTGTCGGTCCCGAGGTTAACGACGGGCTGAGACCGCGAAACTCCGGGCCAGGTGGTTCCACGAGCAGTTGGGGCACACCTCGACCACGTAGCAGACCAGGTCCTTGGCCGTGCGGGCCAGCTTGGTCATCTCCTTCTTGGAGGTGACGCACACCCCGGCCGGCGACAAGCGGCTGCCGAAGACGTACGACACCAGCCGGACCTTGGTCTCCTCGCAGATCGGGCAGTCCTCGCGGGTCTCGTCACCGACGTTGAGGGCGGCCCGCAGAAGCTCGGGGTGGGCGTCGCAGATGTCGAGGCGCGACAGCCGCCCCTTGTGGAACTCGCTCACGATGGCGTTGCGGGCCAGGCGGTAGTCCACCTGTCCGGCCACGTGGGCGCCGGATCCGGCTCCCCGTAGCGCCTCCGGCCGCAAGCTCATCACAGGGGCACCCTACCGCCCACCGCGCCGCTTGAGCGATGCACCCGTTTTTTCAGCCCCGATATATCGACTCGATACATCGATTCGCTGTATAGTAGGTGAACAGTGCTTGAACTGGCGATCCTCGGGCTGCTCAAGGAGCAGGAGCTTCACGGCTATGAGCTGAAGAAGCGGCTGGTCGACACGCTCGGTTTCGTGAGCGGCGTGTCGTTCGGTTCGCTGTACCCGGCCCTGTCGCGCCTCGAGTCGGCCGGTGCGGTCAAGGCGGTCGAATCGCGCGGCGCCAGCGCCCCGGTCCCCCACACCGGCTCCCTGAGCGGGGAGCTGGCCGCCTTCCGGGCCCGCAAGGGCGGCTCTCCCCGGGGGGCCCGCAACCGCAAGGTCTACGGGATCACCGAGCGGGGTGAGCGGCTCTTCGAGGAGCTGCTGGCCGCCGACGCCGCCTCGAGCGACGACGAGCGCATGTTCAACCTGAGGCTGGCCTTCGCCCGCTACCTCCCGCCGGACCTGCGCCTCGGGATGCTCGAGCGCCGGCGGGCCCACCTGGTCGAGCGGCTGATCCAGCTGCGGGCCCGGATGCTGGCCGCCCGCGACGCCTACGCCCGCAGCCTGGTCGAGCACGACGAGGAGGCGGCCCGGCACGATCTCACCTGGATCGAGAGGCTCATCGCCTCCGAGCGGGCCGGTTACCGGCCCGACGGGACCGCCGGCGGGGCCGCCGGTCCCGGTGAAGCGACCGGCTCCAGGGCCGGGGCGGATCAACCAGCCGGCCCGTCGGCCGGCACCAATGACCGGACCGGCGAAGCCGCCGGTCCCACCGGGGCCCCCTCCCGGTCCACGGCCCACACCCCGCCTGCCGACGGCAGCGGCTCGGGCCGGACGTACCGGGGTGACAGCCCGAGCCTCTCGGGCCTGCTCCCCACCGGTTCCCTTCATCCCGGTCCATCACAGGAGGACTACGACCAATGAGCAAGAAGATCCGGGTCGCCATCGCCGGCGTGGGCAACTGCGCCAGCTCGCTGATCCAGGGCATCGAGTACTACCGCAACGCCGATCCGGCCGAGACCGTCCCGGGCCTGATGCACGTCACGCTGGGCGGCTACCACGTGTCGGACGTCGAGTTCGTGGCGGCGTTCGACGTCGACGCCGCCAAGGTCGGTCTGGACCTGGGCAAGGCCATCTTCTCCGGCCAGAACAACACCATCCGCTTCGCCTCGGTGGGCGACCTGGGGGTGAGCGTGCAGCGGGGCCCGACCTTCGACGGCCTGGGCAAGTACTACCGCCAGACCATCGAGGAGTCGCCGGCCGAGCCGGTCGACGTGGCTGCCGCGCTGAAGGCCGTCGAGGCCGACGTGCTGGTGTCCTACCTGCCGGTCGGCAGCGAGGAGGCCCAGAAGCACTACGCCCAGGCCTGCCTCGACGCCAAGGTGGCCTTCGTCAACGCCATCCCGGTGTTCATCGCCAGCGATCCCGAGTGGGCGCAGAAGTTCACCGACGCCGGGGTGGCCATCGTCGGTGACGACATCAAGAGCCAGGTGGGCGCCACCATCGTCCACCGCATCCTGGCCCGCCTGTTCGAGGACCGGGGACTGGTGCTCGACCGCACCTACCAGCTCAACGTGGGCGGGAACATGGACTTCAAGAACATGCTCGAGCGGGAGCGGCTGGAGTCGAAGAAGATCTCCAAGACCCAGTCGGTCACCAGCCAGCTCGACAACGGCATCGACGCCGAGGACGTGCACATCGGCCCCTCCGACCACGTGGCCTGGCTCGACGACCGCAAGTGGGCCTACATCCGCCTGGAGGGCCGCAACTTCGGCGACGTCCCGCTGAACGTCGAGCTCAAGCTCGAGGTGTGGGACTCCCCCAACTCGGCCGGGGTCATCATCGACGCCCTGCGCTGCGCCAAGATCGCCAAGGACCGGGGCATCGGCGGCCCCCTGCTCGGCCCCTCGGCCTACTTCATGAAGTCCCCGCCGGTCCAGTACCACGACGACGAGGCCCACCGCATGGTGGAGGACTTCGCCGCCGGCAAGTAACCCGGCCCCGAGGGCCCGCTGCCCCGCCGCTGCGCTGGCCGCGGCCGGCCGAGGGGATCCGCAGTAGTGACGAAGATCTGATCCGACGGGCCGTGTCGCCACTCTGTGGTGACACGGCCCGTCGGCCGTGTCACCACCCGGTGACCCGGGCGGCTCGCCGTTTCGGGCAGGATTAACCCCCGTGGCACCAGAGATCTCTACTGCGTGGGACCGGTTCTCCGGGGACTACCAGAGAAACGCCGGGCTGGGGACGGCATCGGCCCAC
>JAKAXN010000333.1 GCA_021816565.1 Actinomycetes bacterium | reverse complement strand
TGCACCAGCATGGCCGGGTTGAAGTCACCGATCCGGCCGAACGCCCCGGCCCCGCCGGGGATGACGACCGGGAAGGTCGGCAGTACCCGCTGGGTGACGTCCTGGCTGTTCTCGGTGGTGAACTCCAACTCGAAGCCGGTGGGGTCGCTGACCCCGGCTCCGACTCCGAGGGCGTAGATCAGGCAGTCCTTCGAGCTCCAGGAGGACTCGTGCGGCTCGCTCGAGTACCCGGCGGCATCAGGGTTGATCGGCATGGCCAGACACTAAGGGATGGCGCCGGCCGACCGCCGGGGAAACGCCGCCGGGGGGATCCGCCCCGGCGGGCGGGCACCCGTCAGCCCAGGACGACCTGCTCCACGGAGGTGTCCTCCAGCGTCCCCCCCGGCCCGGAGGCCACCAGCTGCAGGTCCTCGACCGAGCCGGCCTGGCGCAGGTCGTCGGCCGCCTCCCCCAGCGCCTCCACCACCGCGGATGGGGCGCTGACCACCACCTTGGCGACCGGGGCCCGCAGGGACACCCCGGCCTCGGTCTTGGCCCGGCGGATGTCGGCCAGCACCCGGCGGGCGGCCGGCAGGACGGCCGTGGCAGCCGACCCTGGCTGCACGACCGGTCCCGGTATCTCGCCCCGGGAGGGCCAGGCGGCCCGGTGGACCGACCCGCCCTCCTGCCACCAGGACCACACCTCCTCGGTGACGAACGGCAGCACCGGTGCCAGCAGGCGCAGCAGGACCGACAGGGCGGCGCGCAGGGCGGAGCGGGCGGAGGCCGCCCGGTCGTCGCCCAGGCTGCCGTAGGCCCGGTTCTTCACCAGCTCCACGTAGTCGTCGCAGAACTCCCAGAAGAACGACTCGGTCCGCTCCAGGGCCCGGGCGTAGTCGTAGCCCTCGAACGCCGCGCTCACCTCTTCGACCAGGTCGCCCAGTGACGACATCAGGGCCACGTCGATCGGCTCCGACGGCTCCGCGCCGGGTTCTGCCGGGCCGGCGGCCAGGACGAAACGGGAGACGTTGAGGATCTTGATGGCCAGCTTCCGGCCGATCTTCATCTGCCCCTCGTCGAAGGCGGTGTCGGTGCCGGGGCGGGCGCTGGCCGCCCAGTAGCGGATGGCGTCGGAGCCGTACTTCTCGAGGAGGTCCATCGGGGTGACCACGTTGCCCTTGGACTTCGACATCTTCTTGCGGTCGGGATCGAGGATCCAGCCCGAGATGGCGGCGTTGCGCCACGGCAGGGAGTCGAACTCCAGGTGGCTGCGCACCACTGTGGCGAACAGCCACGTGCGGATGATGTCGTGGGCCTGGGGGCGCAGGTCCATCGGGAAGACCCGGCTGTAGAGGTCCGGGTCGTCCTCCCACCGGCCGGCGATCTGCGGGGTGAGCGACGAGGTGGCCCAGGTGTCCATCACATCGGGGTCGGCGCTGAATCCCCCCGGCTGGTCCCGCTGGGACTCGTCGTAGCCGGGCGGGCAGTCGGTGCTGGGATCGACCGGCAGGTCCGCCTCGGCCGGCAGCAGAGGGTCGGAGTAGTCCGGCTCGCCGGCGTCCGACAGGCGGTACCACACCGGGAACGGGACCCCGAAGAACCGCTGGCGGCTGATCAGCCAGTCGCCGGCCAGGCCCTCCACCCAGTGGGCGAAGCGGGTTGCCATGTACGGGGGATGCCACTGCAGCTCCCGGCCCCGGGCCAGGAGGTCGCTGGAGTGGTCCACGGTGCGGAAGAACCACTGCCGGCTGGTGACTATCTCGAGGGGCCGGTCGCCCTTCTCGTAGAACTTGACCGCGTGCTTGACCGGTCGGGGCTCGCCCCGCAGCTCGCCGGTGGCCCGCAGCAGGTCCACCATCTTGGCCTGGGCCTGCTTGACGGTCACGCCGGCCAGCTCGGAGCGGTACAGCGCGGCCGCCGCGTCGGGCAGGCCCTCCGGAGCCGCGGCGAGGAGCCGGCCGTCGCGCCCCACCATGGCCCGCACCGGCAGGCCCAGTTCCCGCCACCACACCACGTCGGTGACGTCGCCGAAGGTGCAGACCATGGCCATGCCCGTGCCCTTGTCCGGCTGGGCCAGGTGGTGGGGCAGCACCGGGACCTCCACCCCGAACACGGGGGTGGTGACGGTGCTGCCGAACATGGGTTTGAACCGCTCGTCGTCGGGGTGGGCGACCACGGCCACGCAGGCGGCCAGCAGCTCGGGCCGGGTGGTGTCTATGAGGACGTCGGAGCCGTCGGCGCCGTGGAACACCAGCTGGTGGTACGCCCCGTCGCGCTCGCGGTCCTCCAGTTCGGCCTGGGCCACGGCGGTCCGGAAGTCGACGTCCCACAGCGTCGGGGCCTCGGCGGTGTAGGCCTGCCCCCGGGCCAGGAGCCGGAGGAACCCCCGCTGCGACGCCCGGCGGGCCGGGGCCGCGATGGTGGTGTAGTGCTGGGTCCAGTCGACCGACAGCCCGAGCCGGCGGAACAGGGTCTCGAAGGCCTTCTCGTCCTCGGCGACCAGGCGCTCACACAGCTCGACGAAGTTGGGGCGGGAGCAGGAAACGGCCTGCTGGTTCTTGGCGAGGCCGCCCTCGGCCGGGGGCTGGAAGGCCGGGTCGTAGGGGAGCGAGGGGTCGCATCGGACCCCGAAGTAGTTCTGGACCCGCCGTTCGGTGGCCAGCCCGTTGTCGTCCCAGCCCATCGGATAGAAGACTGAATAGCCCCGCATCCGCTTGTAGCGGGCCATGGTGTCGGTGTGGGTGTAGGAGAAGACGTGCCCGACGTGCAGCGATCCCGAGACGGTCGGCGGCGGGGTGTCGATGGCGTACACCCCGTCGCGGGTGGCGGTGCGGTCGAATCGGTAGGTGCCCTCGTCCTCCCATCGGGGGCCCCACCTCTCCTCCAGTCCGTCGAGGCTCGGCTTGTCCGGAACGGTCGTCGACATGATCCCTGTACGGTACTTGCGTGCTGCGCCTGTACGACACCGCAATGGGCACCGTCGCGCCGCTGGAGCCCCGCCAGCCCGGACGCTTCAACATGTACGTGTGCGGGCCGACGGTGTCGGGCGATCCGCACATCGGACACGGCCGCTTCACCGTGGTGTGGGACGTCCTGCGCCGTTACCTCGGGTGGACCGGGCTGGAGGTCCGTTTCGTCTCGAACGTCACCGACATAGAGGACAAGATTCTGGCGCGGGCTGCGTCCGAGGGGCGACCACCGGAGGAGGTGGCGGCCCACTACGAGAAGGTGTGGTGGGACACCATGGAGCGGCTGGGGGTCGAGCGGCCCACGGAGACCCCCCACGCCACCGCCTACGTGCAGAAGATGGTGGAGCTGATCGCCGAGCTGGTTGAGCGCGGCCACGCCTACCCCGGCGGTGACGGCGTGTACTTCTCGGCGGCCAGCGTCGACGGATACGGCCTGCTGGCCCGCCAGTCCATCGAGTCGCTGCAGGCGGGAGCCCGGATCGAGGCCGGTGAGGAGTCCGGCAAGCGGGCCCCCATCGATTTCGTGCTGTGGAAGTTGGCCAAGCCGGGGGAGCCGAGCTGGCCGTCCCCGTGGGGGGCGGGCCGCCCGGGGTGGCACACGGAGTGCGTGGTCATGTCCCTGGACCTGCTCGGGGAGGACTTCGACCTGCACGCCGGAGGGCTGGATCTGTCCTTCCCCCATCATGAGAACGAGCGGGCCCAGGCCGTCGCCGCCGGCCGCCGCTTCGCCCGGCGGTGGGCCCACAACGGGATGATCGTGGACGAGGGCGGGGAGAAGATGTCCAAGTCGGTGGGCAACACGCTGTCGCTCCTGGAGCTGCTCGACGCCTACGACCCGCGGGCGTTCCGGCTTCAGGTCCTCCAGTCCCACTACCGCCGGCCCATGACCGTCGGCCCGACCACCATGGCCGCCAACGCCGCGGCTGTGGAGCGGCTCGACACCTTCGCCCGGGAGTTCGCCGACGCCCGGTCCGCCCGGCCCGATCCGCAGGCGCTGGACAGATTCCGGGAACGGATGGATGACGACCTCGACACCCCCGGAGCGGTGGCGCTGGGGTTCGATCTGGTCAAAGACGCCCGAGGTGCGGCCGGCGACGCGTCCGCGGGGTTGGCCGCCGCGGTGTTCGAGATCTTCGAGCGGGCCCTGGGCCTCCCGCTGCGCGGCGAGGTCGCGGCCGTGCCGGAGGAGGCGCTGGTCCGGGCCCGCCAGCGCGACGAGGCCCGGGCGGCTCGGGACTGGGCCCGGGCCGACGCCCTGCGGGCCGAGCTGCAGGCCGAGGGCTGGATCGTGGAGGACACCCCGCAGGGGACGCAGATTCGTTCCATGTGAGCCCCGGGCGTAAGAGTGTCGGGGTGAGCTTCGAGACCGACACGGCGGTCAGCCGATCCGGGCAGGGTTGGGTCGCCGATCTGAATCCCCGGTGGAACATCGGCAACAACCCCAACGGCGGCTACCTGCTGGCCATCGCGGTGCGGGCGCTGGCGGAGGAGACCGGCCGGCCGGACCCGGTTACCGTCACGGCCCACTACCTGTCGCCACCTGCGGCCGGCCAGGTCAGCATCGACACCCAGATCATCAAGCCGGGCCGCAGCTTCGTGACCGCCATGGCCGAGGTCGGCCAGGGCGGAAGGGAGCGGGTGCGGGTGCTCGGCGCCTTCGGCAACCTCGACGAGCGCAGGGGACCGACGCGCATCAGCGCCCGCCCCCCGGTCATCCCGCCTCCGGACGAGTGCACCAGCCTGCTGGAGCTGACCCGTCGGGCCGGCCGCCCGGTCCCCGAGGTCATGAACCGCTTCGATCTCCGGCTCCCGCCCGACAGCCCGTGGGGCCGGCCCGGCGAGGGTGACCCGTTCGAGATCACCGGCTGGATCCGCTTCAACGACGGGACCGATCCGACTGCCCTGTCCGCCTTCACCTTCGCCGATGCCTTCCCCCCGACCCTCCTCGGGGCGGCGGCCAGCGGGTGGGTCCCGACCATCGAGCTGACCGTCCACCTGCGGGCCCGGCCGGCGGCCGGCTGGCTGCTCGGCACCTTCAAGACCAGGGTGCTCGTCGACGGGCTGCTCGAGGAGGACGGCGAGCTGTGGGACAGCGACGGCCGCTGCGTGGCCCTGTCCCGCCAGCTGGCCATGGTGCTGTCCCGGGACTGACGACCCCGTCGGTGTCGGTTTCCCGGTTTGCGCGACTTGGTATGACACCACCCGCGCCGGGTATGTTACCCTTCGGTAACAATCCGTTTCCTGTGGGAGCAGAAGGGTCAGCCGCCGAATGCCCGATTTTTTCAATGGTCTGAACGAGGACCAGCAGCAGCTCCAGAAGTGGGTCCAC
>JAKAXN010000332.1 GCA_021816565.1 Actinomycetes bacterium | reverse complement strand
CGGTGGTGGCCAAGTCCTCCATCTCCGCTGGGCTCGTCGGGAGCGCTCCCCCGGGGCGGGGACAGCCTGCCATGCTCCACCACCTCAGGGGGAACCGGTCCCGATGAATCCCACCCACCCGTATCCCGCAGCCGCCGCCCGGCCGCCGCTGCCGGGCCCGACGGCGTCGAGGTCGGGGCGGCCCAAGCGGGCCCGATCGGCCCTCGGCCTGCTGGTGATGGCCCTGGGCCTGGGCCTGGCTCTGGCCGTTTCGCTGGGCGCGGTCATCTGGCTGGTCAGCCTGGCGCTGCACGCCGCGGCCACCGCTTGAACGGTCCCGGCCCGACCAGCGCGGCCCGCCGGCGGGCCGCGGCCCTGGCCGGCCACACGGGTGACCCGGGCCGGGCCCGGGAGTTGCTGGTCGACCCCGAGCCGGCCGTCCGGGCCTCGGCCCTCGGAGCGCTGGCCCGGCTGGGGCTCCTCGACGAGGAGACCCTCGGGCGCGGTTTCACCGACGCCGATGCGGTTGTCCGCATCCGGGCCGCCGAGCTGTCGCCCGCCATCGGGACGGCGGCGCTCGACCCGCTGGTGGAGCTGCTGGGCGACCGGTCGGCGGCGGTAGTGGAGGCCGCCTGCTTCGGTCTCGGGGAGATCGGCGAGGCGGCCACGGGGCGCGGCGACGTGTCCGGCGGGCTCTCCGAAGTGGCCGCCCGGCATCCCGATCCGCTGTGCCGGGAGGCGGCGGTGGCCGCCGCCGGCGCCATCGGGGACCCAGGGGCGCTGCCGGCCGTTCTGGCCGCCACCGGCGACAAGCCGGCTATACGCCGTCGGGCGGTGCTGGCGCTGGCGGCGTTCGAAGGCCCGGAGGTCGACGCCGCCCTCGAGCGGGCCCTGTCCGACCGGGACTGGCAGGTACGCCAGGCGGCCGAGGACCTGACCGGGCGGCGCCCGGGGCCGCCTACTTCATGAACAGGTCTTTGACCGCCTCGAACTCCTCCAGGCACTTCCCCGCCCCGAGGACCACGCACTCGAGGGGGGCTTCGACCAGGTTGACCGGCAGCGACGTCTCCGCCTCCAGCCTGCGGTCCAGGCCGGCCAGCATGCCGCCTCCACCGACCAGGTGGATCCCCTGGGTGATCAGGTCCTGGGCCAGCTCCGGCGGGGAGTTGCCGAGGCACTTCACCACCGAGTCGACGATGGCGCCGACCTGCTCCTCGATGGCCTCCCGGACCTCCTCGGGGGCCAGGATGACCGTCTTCGGCAGTCCGGACATCAGGTCGCGGCCGCGCACCTCGGCCTTGACCGAGTCCCGCTCGGAGGGCCACGCCGTACCGATGGCCAGCTTGATCTCCTCCGCGGTGCGCTCGCCGACGGCTATGCCGTACTCCCGGCGGACATATGACTGGATGGAGGCGTCGATGTCGAAGCTGCCGACCCTGATGGCCTCGAGGGCCACGATCCCGCCGAGGGAGATGACCGCCGTCTCCGTGGTGCCGCCGCCCACGTCCACGACCATGTTGCCGAGCGGCTCGTGGATGGGCAGGCCGGCGCCTATGGCCGCGGCCATGGGCTGCTCGATCAGGTAGGCGCCGTTGGCCCCGGCCCCCCGGGCCGCCTCCTCGACCGCCCGCCGCTCCACCTCGGTTATGGCCGACGGCACGCATATCAGCACGCGGGGCCGGTTGAAGCGCGACACCCCGGCCCGCTGCAGCAGCAGCCGGATCATCCGCTGGGTGATGTCGAAGTCGGTGATGGCCCCCTTGCGCAGCGGCCGGACCGCCACGATGTAGCCGGGGGTCCGGCCGATCATCTGCCACGCCTCGTGGCCCATCGCCAGCACCTCCTGGGTGCGGGAGTTCAAGGCGATGACGGTCGGCTCGTTGAGGACGATCCCGCGGTTGCGGGAGTACACCAGGGTGTTGGCCGTACCCAGGTCGATAGCGAGATCCCTAGCCAGCGTGTTCACCTACTCCGTCCCCGACGGCCTCCCCGGCCGCCAGGCTGTCCCGGGCGCCGCTGCGGGCGGCCGCCGGGCCGGGCTCGATCTTGACGTGGACCAGATTCGACGCGGGCGGGCGCAGCGCCCCGTCCGAGCGCCGCACGGTGGCGCCGGCGACCCCGCGCGGGTCAGGGGCCAGGGCGCTCAGGCCCCGCCGGAACGAGGCCATGTTGGCGTCGACCGACTTCGGCTGGCGGTGGCGCATCCACACGATCAGACCTCCGATGGCGGCCACCACGACCGCCCCGATCAGGTAGGCCAGGTTGGACAGCACCGTCCCCGAGGATGCGATCACGGCGTCACCTCCGCCACGTCGTGGGCGTCGAGGCCCCAGTCGTCACCGCCCGACCAGCGCTCCCTCTTCCAGATGGGCACAGACACCTTGACGGTGTCTATGCAGAACCGGGCGGCCTCGAACGCCTCCCCCCGGTGAGCGGCCGACACGGCGACCAGCACCGAGTACTCGCCCACCGCCAGCGTCCCGGTCCGGTGCCAGATCGCCACCCGGCCGGTGCCGGGCCACTTGTCGACGGCGGCCGCGGCGATCTGCGCCAGCCGGGGTTCGACCTGCGAGGCGTAGGCCTCGTACTCCAACTCGACTACGTCGGGGCGGCCCTCGGCGTTATCGCGGACCGTCCCCCCGAAGACGACCACGGCCCCGCAGTCGTCCCTCCTCGCCCAGGTGGCCGCCCGGTCCAGGGACAGGGGGGACGTGGTCAGCGCCACCCACACCTGTTCCGGCGGTTCGGGTTCGTGCTCGTAACCGCTCACCCCCTCATGCTACGGCGACGCGACGGTGGGCGTGGCCCATCCCGTCCTCCCGGCCGATGACCATCGCGGCGGGCGCGTCGTTAGGCTCGATCCCCGTGGAAACCCCTCCCGGCGTGCCGGACCCGGGACCGCCCGACGGCGGCGACGAGGACGGGCCTCTCTTCGCCTGGCTACCGCCCGAGGACCGGCTGTGGCGGCACCCCTCGGAGGCTTTCGCGTCGCCGGGCGGGGCGGTGTTCCCGCCGCCCCCGGCCCCGGACCGCCCCGAGGTGGCCTCCGCCGGGGCGCGGGCCACCTGGGTGCGGACCTGCACCGTGGCCGCGGTCGCCGGGATGGTCGGGGCCCTCGCGGCGTCGGGGGTCGGGGTGGCCAGCGGTTGGTTCGACCACCAGACGACCATCGTGCGATCGGTGCAGGCCGCCACCCCGGCGGTATCGCTCGACGAGGTGTCCGGCAGCCCGAGCAACTGGTCCGCGGCGGAGGAGTCGGTGGCCGCCTCGGTGGTGAGCGTGTCGGTGGACAGCCCGGCCGGCCCCCAGCAGGGCTCGGGGCTGGTCATAGTGGCCACGACCGGCCCGAACGCGTTCGTGGTCACCGACCGCTCGCTCTTCACCGCCGACCAGGCCGCCGGTTACCGGGGAGCGGTCACCGTGACGTTCCTGTCCGGGGAGGAGTCGAAAGCCAGGCTGGTCGGCCAGGACAGCCTGAGCGGCCTGGCCGTGCTGGAAGTGGCGGACCCGTCGCGCGACGTGCCGGCCGCCACCGGATCGGTGGCCAGCCTGCGTGACGCCGAACCGGTGCTGGCCGTCGGGGCCCGCAGCCTCAACGGCGGGTCGCTGTCGATCGGCTCGGTCAGCGGCGAGGACCGCACGGTCAACCTGGCCGACGGTACCGACATGGACAACCTGATCGCCGTCACCATGCCCCCCATGACCCCGCAGGCGACCGGCGGCCCGCTGCTGGACCAGTACGGCCGGGTGGTCGGGCTCACCGTCAACGTGAACGCCGCCGACACCAGTGACCAGGAGGTCACCTTCGCCGTCCCCATCGACGTGGTGGACCGGGTGGCGACCCAGCTCATCGACGGCCAGCGGGTGTCCCACGCCTGGCTGGGGGTGGCCAACGCCGAGGACGTGCCGTCCACCATGGCCCACCAACTGGGCCTCACCGGCGGCGTCGAGGTGGGCCAGGTGACCCCGGGCAGCCCGGCCGGCCGGGCCGGGATAAGGGCCCACGACATCATCTCGGCCTTCGACGGCAAGCCCCTCAGCTCGACCGGCGCGCTGGTGTCGGAACTGGCCGGGCTGCAGCCCGGCACCAGGGTGGCGATGACCTACATCCACTCCGGGCGCAGCATCTCGACCACGGTCCAGCTCGCCCAGGAGCCGGCCGACAGCTAGCTGCGGGAGCCGGCGGCCGCCCGCCGCCGGCGGCGGCGGTACGCCTCGAAGGCCGCCCCGATACCGCCCACGCCGACCAGCAGGGCCCCGAGGGCGATCAGCAGGTTGTAGTTCTGCCGGCGCCCGGGCGGCAGGTCGTCCCAGTGCACCCGCTCGTCGGTGGCCACCAGGGCCTCCTCGCTGGTGTATCCGGGCACCCAGCCGGCCGCCTTGAGCCGGTCCGGCGCCACCACCCAGGGGTGGGCGGCGTAGGCCCGGGCCTCGACCGGCACACCCTTGCGCCACAGGCGCCACCCCAGGGCCGAAGCGGCCACCGCCATCCGCTCGGGCAGGGCGATGCGGGCCACCCCGCCGGCCAGGGCCCGGGCCTGCTCCTCGGCGATACCGGCGTCGGGCGCCACGTTGAACACGCCGCGCAGGCCGCGCTCCCACGCCAGGATGACGGCGGAGGCCAGGTCCTCGATGTGCAGGTACTGCACCGGGCGGCCGCCGTCGCCCGAGCGGGGCGACCGGGTGATGCCGAGGGCCTGGTAGAGGGGCCGGGCACCGGTGCCGACGACGACCGTCGGGCGCAGCACCGCCACCGCCACCGCCGGGTGCTGGTCGGCCCACTCGGCCACCGTCCGCTCCGCCTCGGCCTTGGAGACGGCGAAGGGGAATTCGGGGTTGGGCCGGAGGCGCTCGTCCTCGGTGAGGGGGATCTTGTTGTCCGCCCACGCCCCGTAGACGGTGGCACTCGACAGGTGCACGAAGGCGCCCACCCCGGCCTTGTCGGCTGCGGCCAGCACCCGGCCCAGCGCCCTGCGGTTGGCCGCCGCGCTGTCGCCGGCGGGCCCCGGGTGGTCCCCCCTGCGATCCCCGGCCCGCCACGCCAGGTGCAGGACCGCGTCGGCCCCCTCCATGGCCTGCTCCAGCTCCCGGTCCCCGGAGCCGGACCGGGCGGACAGGTCGATCACCCGGGCGTCCAGGCGGGGGTCGCCCCCGCCGAAGGGCACCATGTCGACGCCCACCACCCGCTCCACGTCGGGGCGGCCCAGCAGGCGGGCCGCGACGCGCGATCCCAGCGAGCCGGCTACTCCGGTGACCACAACGGTCGGCACCGCCCTACCATGCCCCAATGCTCGTATCGAC
>JAKAXN010000331.1 GCA_021816565.1 Actinomycetes bacterium | reverse complement strand
CACAGCACTTTGCGGATCTCCACGTCGTAGTCCAGGAACGGGATGAACTCTTCCCAGGCGTTCGCCCACAGCCGGATGACCGCCGGGTAGCGCTGCTCCCACTTGTCGGCGAGCTCCCCGAACGCGGCCAGGGCGGCATCGGCGTTCACCGCGGTGTAGATGGGTCGCAGGTCCTTCTTGAGGGCGTCCCAGTCCCGGCGGCTGGCGAGGCGGAAGGTGTTGCGGATCAGGTGGATGATGCAGACTCCGGTTGTCAACCCTGGGCGCGTGGAGCCGTCTCGCTGGAAGCTCTCTTGGGCGCGTTGAACAACCCCGATGCCGGTTCAGTCGGTTGCGGGAGGCGGTTAGCTGGGCCGGTGCCGGGACGGGTCGTAGGGAGCGGCGTCTTGCCAGCAGCGCCACAGGACGCGCAGCCAGCTGGCGGCCACTGATCGCAGCGCTCCGTGTTGGGTAGCGCCACGCTCGACCGCGCTCTGGTAGCGGCGACGGGAGACAGGGTCGATCCGCTTCAGGGTGTAGGCCCAGCTCGTCGTGGTCGAACGCAGCCGCTTGTTGCATGCGTAGCGGATCCGAACCCGCTGCACCTTCCCTGAGGCCAGCGTCACTGGCGCCGCTCCAGCCTCGGCCAACAACACGTCAACGGTCGGGAAGCGGGAACGGTCCTCGCCTATCTCAGCCAACAGCTCGGATGCGGTGATGCGACCCACCGCCGGGAAGCTCGAGAACACGACACTGTCGGGATGATCGGCCAAGAGCTCGTCGATCCGCCGGTTGTATCGGCGGATCTGATCGTTGAGTAGCTGCAGCTGGTCGGCCAGGGCCAACGCGGCGAAACAGTGACCGTTCACGCTGCCCGTCGACGCCGAGAGCAGATGGGTGCGCAACCGACTGACGAGGAGCCTCATGTCACAGCTGTTTGCTGGTATCGACTGGGGCGGCGCCCACCATCAGGTGGCGGTGGTCGACCCGGAGGGAAGAGAGGTCTGGAACCGTCGGTTCGTCCATGACCGTGAAGGCATCGACGAGCTGATCGGGTCACTGACCTGCCTGGACGATCTGGTCGGGGTGGCGATCGAACGCAGCGAGGGTCTGCTCGTGGAACGTCTGCAGCAGGATCAGCTGAGGGTGTTCCCGGTCAGTCCCCGCACCTCAGCGAGGGCCCGGGAGCGCTATCAGGCCGCCGTCCGCAAGAACGACCGCTTCGATGCCTTCGTGTTGGCCGACGCTCTGCGCACTGACGGGTGGCGGTGGCGGTCGCTTGGGGTGCCGAGCATGTTGCATGCCGAGTTGCGGGCGGTTGTCCGCCATCGCCGCCAGTGTTGCGAGTCGCAGATCACAGTGGAGGCGCAGCTGCGTGAGACGCTCCTGGCGTATCACCCTGCGGTGGTGGCCCTATTCTCTACCGTCGACCGTGACGCCACCTTGGCCTTCCTGCGGGACTATCCCACCCCTCAAGCTGCCGGGCGGGTCGGCGAGGCCCGCATGGCCGGCTTCTGCGGTCGGATCGGCTACTCCGGTCGGGTGCCCGTCGAGCCTCCTCTTCGAGGTTGACTCACCCGCGCCGACAGACCACCACCGTCACTCGTAATGGCGCTCACAGCGCGACTCCAGTTCGCAGTTCGAGGTCCGTCACCAACGGGAGGAACAGGTCTGCATCGGGACCTCGAAGGTCGGTCTGCACTGGCTCTCTCCCGTCGATGCGGATGACACCCGAAACCACTCCGGGCGCCACCACTGTGAACTAACGAGGTCTGGACCGTGGCTTGGGGCCACACGTTCCCGACCACCTCGGGGAGGCCTTTCAGGCCGTCGCAGACCACGAAGAACATGTCGCGGACACCCCGGTTCTTGATGTCGGTTAGGACTGCCATCCAGAACTTGGCGCCCTCCCCGCCGGTGCCGGCCCACAGGCCCAGAATGTCCTTCTCGCCGTCCAGGCTGACGCCGATCGCGGCGTAGATGGGCCGGTTGGCGACCTGGCCGTCGCGGATCTTGACCACCACCGCGTCTATGAAGATCGCCGCGTACACCTCATCCAGGGGCCGGGCCTGCCAGGAGGTCATCTCCTCGACCACCCGGTCGGTGATCCTCGAGATGGTCTCTTTCGACACCGACGCCCCGTAGATCTCCGCGAAGTGCGCCGAGATCTCCCCCGTGGTCAGCCCCTTCGCATACAGGGACAGGACGATCTCGTCGACCTCGCCCAGGCGGCGCTGGCGTTTCTTGACGATCTGCGGCTCGAAAGTCCCCGCCCGGTCCCTGGGCACGTCGATCTCCACCGGGCCCGTGTTCGCCGGCAGCACCGTCTTGGACCGAGTGCCGT
Organism: Actinomycetes bacterium; assembly: GCA_021816565.1. Next base: position 2,965 of record JAKAXN010000331.1, on the reverse strand, counting down.
TACGGATGTTCTCCGCGCCGATCCCGGCCCGGTCGCCCTTGGCATAACCGAGATGGTCGGTCATCTCCTCATCCAAAGCGGTCTCGATCACCGACTTGGTCAGCTGCTTCAACAGCCCGTCCGGGCCGGTCAGCGACAGGCCCTGCTCCTTGGCCATCCGGACCAGCTCGGCCGCCGCCTGCTGCTCCGCTGACAGCTCCGCCGGCTTCTTCTTGGCCACATCTTCCAGTGTTGCAGTCATCAGTATGTCCACCTTCCTCGCCGAGCTCCGCTCAGCGTTTCAGGCCGGAAACACCGTTACGTGGACACTCCCGGTGATGGTCCACCAGTCGAGGGGGGCTCCCCCTTGATGCTGGCGGTTCTCACACCAAGCCAGCGAGGAGGAGCCCCCGGTCACCATGTTGACAACGGGAGAAGATGTGGAAGCGCATGCATTGAGGAAACGGGGGTGGTCGATCTCGGCCATCGCCCGCCATCGGTCGAGCCCACGGGAGTGGTGTATGACGACCACCACATCAACCGTTGATCTGTAGTTCTACACGGCTTCGGTCAGTTGGTGTTGTATCACCTCCTCGGGTTCTCCGTCGATGACGCGCATGCGGGCCTTGGTGAGGGTCTCTGCTGACATGTAGCGCCGGGCGACGGCCCACTCGTCGTGTTGTTCGGCGAGCACGGCGCCGACGAGGCGGATGACGGCGGCCCGGTTGGGGAAGATGCCGACCACGTCGGTGCGCCGGCGGAGCTCCTTGTTCAGCCGCTCCTGGGGGTTGTTGGAGCGGATGGCGGTCCAGTGCTCGACCGGGAAGGCGGTGAAAGCGAGCAGGTCTGGCGCCATGTCGATGAGCATGTTGGCGGCGTCCGCGAAGCGGTCGGTGAGCTGCTCGACGACCCGGGCGTGCTGGGCCCAGACCTGCTTGGAGTCCGGCTGCTCGAAGATGGTCCGCACCAAGGTGGCGACCATGGCCTGGGAAGCTTTGGGGACCCGGGTGAGGAGGTTGCGCATGGCGTGGGTCCGGCACCGCTGCCACGACGCGCCGGCCAGGACCGACTCGATGGCCGCCTTGAGACCCTCGTGGGCGTCGGAGATGACCAGCTGCACACCCGACAGGCCGCGGGCCACCAGGGAGCGCAGGAAGGCCAGCCAGCCGGCGCCGTCTTCGGTGGTGATGACGTCCATGCCGAGCACTTCGCGGTTCCCGTTGGCGTTGACGCCGGTGGCGACCACCACGGCCACGTTGACGATCCGGCCGCTCTCACGCACCTTCTGGGTCAGCGCGTCGAGCCACAGGTAGGTGTAGGGGCCGGCGTCGAGCGGCCGGGACCGGAACGCTTCGACCTGGCCGTCGAGGCTCTTGGCCATCTGCGACACCTGGGACTTGGAGATCCCGTCGATGCCCATGGCTCGCACGATGTCGTCCACCCGCCGGGTCGAGACCCCCTCGATGTAGCACTGGGCCACTACCTGGGTCAGGGCCTGCTCGGCCCGCCGGCGGGGGGTGAGCAGCCAGCCCGGGTAGTAGCTGTCCTTGCGCAGCTTCGGCACCGCCAGCTCGATCGTGCCCGCCCGGGTGTCGAACTCCCGGGCCCGGTAGCCGTTGCGGCTGTTGATCCGCTCCGGGCTGACCTCCCCGTAGCCGGCACCGCAGAGCGCCTGCGCCTCGGCCGACATCAACGCCTCAGCGAAGGACTATGACGAGGTGGTCCCGCTGGGTTATGACCGTTCGTATCCGAGTTTCGCCCGTCAGCTGCGAGCGGCCGGGCTGCGCCCGCACTGCGAGGCGTGCGACGGGGTGACCGGCCGAGAGACGATCGATCTTCCCCACCCGGCCGGGGAGGAGATCCAGTGGGACTGGTTCGAGCGGCGCAAGGCGCCGTGGGGGGGCACGGCCTATGTGTTGTTGGGGACGCTGCCGCATTCGGGCCGGACCCGGGGCGTGCTGGCCCCGGCGACCGATCAGGCGCACCTGGTCGAGGCGATGGACGCGGTGCTGCGCCGGCTGGGCGGCACGGCCCGGGTCTGGCGGGTGGATCGCATGGCCACGGTGATCGTGCCCGGCAGCGGCGACGTTCAGGCCAGCTTCGCCCCGGTGGCCAAGCACTATGGCGCCGCGATCGCCGCGTGCCCGCCCCGGCGGGGGAACCGCAAAGGAGCGGTCGAATCCCCAGTGCGCTTCGCCTGCGGCCGGTGGTGGCGGACACTCGCTGCGGACAGCATGGAGGCGGCCCAGGTGAGCCTGGACCGGTTCTGGGCGACCACGGGCGATGCCCGGCTGCGCAGCCCGGGCCGGATCGACGATCCGCCGGCCAGCGGTGAGCGGCCCCGCTGGCCGACCGTGGGTGAGCTCGCCGACGCGGAGCCGTTGTTGGCGTTGCCCGCGGCGGTGTTTCCGGCCACGGTGGAGACCGAAGCGGCGGTGGACGCCCGGGCCACCGTGGCGTTTCGGGGGAACCGCTACTCGGTCCCGCCCGGTCTGGCCGGCCAGACGATGACGCTCCGTCACCGGCTGGGCACCCACACGCTCGATGTGGTCAGCCCGGCCAGTGCGGTGCTGGTCACCCACAGCCTCGCGGCGGCCGGGGCGGGGCTGATCGTGCGCACCGCGGGACACCGCGAGGCGTTGGAGAAGGTCGTGCTCGGCCAGTTCAGCACGGCAAGGCCGTGTGACCGCAAAGCCAACCGGCCGCCCGGGGCCGCCGCGCTGGCCGAGCGGGCCCGGCTGCTCGGCGCCGGGGGAGCCGAACCGAAGGTGGATCTGGAGGAGATGGCCGAGGTCATCCGCCTGGCGTTCCCCGGATCGACCGTGATGGCGGAGCAGGAGGTGACCGGGTGAGCGCCAACAGACCTTCGGGTTCATAGCCCGACGAACGGGTGGAACAACTGGCCGCCGTCGCAGCACTCTGGGGGGGAATTGTGCCGCACTGCTGAATCCCACTCGGCAGACTGTCTTGTCGAGCTGCCTACGGC
>JAKAXN010000330.1 GCA_021816565.1 Actinomycetes bacterium | reverse complement strand
GCCCGGGCCAGTTCGCGGTGATCAACCAGAGCGGTGGAGCCGGGGGGGTGAAGATCGTGTCGGGCCCGGCGACGCCTCCGCTCGGCGCCGGCAGCCTGGCCATGAGCGTCACCGGCAGCGGGGACCACTGGAGCGCCTACACCGACGACTGGGCCGACACGCCGCTGTCGGCCGTCACCGGCATTTCCTACTACTCCTACACCGACAACACCACCACCGCCCCCACCTTCCAGGTCGTCATCGACCCGGGAGCCCCGTCGGCCGCCGGCAAGGCCGCCGGGTGCCCGACCAAGACGTACTCGACGCTCAACCTCGAGCCGTACCTCAACGCCGCCCAGCAGACCCTGACGCCCGACGTGTGGCAGAAATGGGATGTCACCGCCTCCGGCGGCGTGGTGTGGGGCACCCACCTGCCCTGCACTCCCGAGTCCAGCAGCGGTATCGACTGGGCCACCCTCAACACCTACTACCCCGACGCCACCATCCTGGCGGTCTCGAGCGGCGGGGGGCTGGGGCTCAACGTGGGCAGCGGCTGGTCGGCCATGACCGGCAAGCCGACGACCTCACCGTCACCACTGCCAGCCGGGCGGTCACCTACAACTTCGAGCCGGGCCCGGCCCGGACCACCCTGACCACCAGCGCCAGCCTGCTGGGGCCGTTCACCGCCACCCTCACCCGCACGTCCACCGGGGCGCCCATCGCCGGCCAGACGGTCGACTTCACCGCCGACCTGGGCGGCTCCATCTGCTCCGCCACCACCGACAGCCAAGGCGTGGCGTCCTGCTCGGGCGGACTGCTCGGCCCGCTGTACGTGCTCACCGGCTACAGCGCCACGTTCCCCGGCACCAGCGGCTACCAGGCCGCCTCCGCCAAGGGCTGAACCCCTCCAGGCGCGGCCAGGGCGCCCCGGGACCAGCCGGCCCGGGGCGCCCTGGCGCGCCCGGTGAAATGTCCGAATAGTTGGTTAGACAACCCTGAGTTGCGGGAATGTCCGCTACATCCCATCGGCGTAGCTTTGACATCTCAGGGCGGTCAACATGAAGAAGGTCCGCAGGGCCCGGCGCGTCGCGCTCGGGGCCCTGGCCACCACTACCCTCGTCCTCCCCGGAGGCGGCCTGGCGTGGGCCGCGGGCGGGGCGGGAGCTCCTCCCGGTAACAACGGGAGCGTCAAGATCGACGGCTACCCCGTTGACTCCGGGCCCGACAACGACCCCCACGTCGCCTGCAGCTTCACCGTGGACTTCTACGGCTACGACAGCGGCCCGCAGTCCGCCACGATCACCGTCACGCCGGTGGCCCCCACCGGCGGCGGCTCCGCCTACCGGACCTCGACGTCGTGGAACATCGCCACCAGGACCAGCGGCAACCAGCTCGACGCCACCGTGGCGGTGAGCCAGGCGGAGCTGGCTTCCAGCCTGAGCGGCGTGACCCCGCAGGCCCAGCAGGGATACCACCTGCGACTGGAGGTGGAGGTGACCGGCTCCCGGGGCTCCGACGACAAGTACAAGGTGTTCTGGCTGGCCCCCTGCGCCGGCACCCCGGCCCCGGCCACCGGTTCCGCGGCCCCCGCTCCGGCTCCCGCCACCGGCTCCGCGGCTCCCGCCACCGGCTCCGCGGCCCCCGCCCCGGCTCCCACCACCGGCTCCCCGGCCCCCGGGGCCGGGTCCTCCTCGCCGGCCCCGGCCGCCGGACCCACCACCTCGCCAGTGGCCCTGGCCGCCGGCAGCAGCACCGCCACCCCGGCCGCCGGCTCCGCCGCCCCAGCGGCGAGCGCGGCCGGTGCCGCCGCCTCCGGCCCCGCTGCGGCCGACAGCGCGGCTCCGTCGGTCGGCGCCGCCTCGGCTGCCACGCCATCGCAGGCGGTGCCCGCAGCCGCGCCGATCGGGGGATCGGTGCCCGCCACCACCGCCCGCCTGGCGGCGGCCGGAAGCGGCTCGCTGCCCTTCACCGGCATCGACGCCGCCGGAGCCGCGCTGTCGGGCCTGGCTCTGATCGGGGTGGGCGGCGCCACCGTGGTGGCCGGCCGCCGGCGCCGGAGGCGTGACGGCTGACGCCCCCGGAGCCCGACACCCCCGGGGATGACGCCTCCCGGCGGTCCGTGGGCGAAGATGTGGCCATGGCAACCGTCGCCCGCATGTTCCGCTACCCGGTCAAGTCGATGCTGGGCGAGGAGCTGGCCGAGTGCCGGGTCGGCCCGGCCGGCCTGGCCGGGGATCGGGCCTACGCCCTGATCGACGCCGAGGACGGGAAGGTGGCCAGCGCCAAGAACCCCCGCAAGTGGGGCCGGCTGCTGCACTTCGGGGCCCGGTTCGTCGAGGAGCCGGGCCCCGACGGCCCGCCGCCGCCGGTGGTGATCACCTTCCCGGACGGCAGCCGGATGGGGAGTGACGACCCGGCCGTCGACGGGGCCCTCTCGGACGCCCTGGGCCGGCCCGTCCGGCTGGCGACCGGGGCGCCGGGCGAGCGGACCATCGAGGAGGTGTGGCCCGACATCGACGGCCTGGCCCCCCAGGAGTTCATCGAGCGGACCAGGGTGGCGCGCGAGGAGACCGGCGAGGCGGTCAGCTCCATACAGCTCGGCATGCTGGCGCCTTCCGGGACCTTCTTCGACCTGTCGGTCCTGCACCTCATGACCACCGCCACCCTGGACCGGCTGGCCGCCGCCGCCCCCGACGCCGACTTCGACGTCCGGCGCTACCGGCCCAACGTGCTGGTAGCTGAAGACGGTGGCGGCTTCGTGGAGAACGGGTGGGTCGGCCGCACCGTGGCCCTCGGCGCCGCCGTGCAGGCTTCGGTGGACATGGCCACCATGCGCTGCGTCATGACCACCCTGGCCCAGGCCGGCCTGGGCCAGGACCGCACGACCCTGCGGGCCATCGCCGCCCACAACCGCCTCGACATACCCGGCCTGGGCCGGTGGGCCTGCGCCGGGGTCTACGCCGGTATCGTCACGCCCGGCCTGCTCCGGGTCGGCGATCCGGTCCGGACGGTCGCGGGGGAGGGGTGACGATGGACGCCCTCGCCGCCCACGCCAGGGCCCAGGCCGCGTTCGGCCGGGTACTGGCGGCGGTCATGCCGACCCAGTACGGCGGTCCCACCCCCTGCGAGGAGTGGACCGTCGCCGACCTTATCGACCACGTGGTGGGCGGCAACCACCGGGCCGCGGCAGCCGTCATGGCCGGTGAGGTCCCGGCCGCCGCCGCCCAGGACACGGCAGCGAGCTCCCCGGGCCGGGTGGTGGACCTGTTCCGGTCCTCGGCGGAGCGGGCCGAGGAGGCGTTCGCCGGTCCCGACGCCCTGACGCGGACCATCCAGTGGCCGGTCGGTCCGCTGCCCGGGGCGGTGCTGATAGGGATGCGCACCACCGATGTCCTGGTGCACGCCTGGGATCTGGCGGTGGCCACGGGCCAGCCGACCGACCTGGACCCGGAGCTCTCGGAGGCCTGCCTGGCGACGGCCCGGGAGCGGCTCCAGCCGTCGATGCGCGGGCCGGGGCGGTTCTTCGGCCCGGAGCGCCAGTGCCCGCCCGGCCGGTCCGCGGCCGACCGGCTGGCCGCCTTCATGGGCCGCCTGGTCTCCTGAGCGGCCGGCCGATCGTTCCCCGGGATGGCCGGGCGGACCCACCCGCCCGTCCAGCCCGAGCCGCGGCCGCCCCGGATCAGCCCATGCTCACCGCGTTGACCCGGGTCGGGCGCAGGTGGACCACCACCCGCCGGTCCCCGGGCCGGTCATGCTGGCGCAGGTCGCTCCGGTACTTGGCCCCCACCCGGTCGGCGAAGGAGTAGTCGTCGTCGGGCTCCATCTCGGCGTCGCCGCGGATCTCCAGGTAGCGGTACGGGTTGGCCAGGTCCAGGATGAACAGGCAGCAGCCCGGTCGTTCGGCCAGGTTCCTGGTCTTCTGCCGGCTGGTGTTGAGCGAGAGGGCCACGTCCTCGCCGTCGGCCAGGAACCACACCTCCGACAGCTGGGGCCGCCCGTCCGGCCCGATGGTGGCCAGGGTGGCGACCTGGCTGTCCAGGAGGTCTCGATGGGAGTCGGGGATGTTCGACATGGGGCCCTTCCTACCCCACGCCGGCCGGTCGCGGGGCGGAGCAGTGGCCGCAGAGCGGATGGGCCCGGCCCCCCGGTCCGGGTTTCCGGGGACCGGGGGGTCGGGGATCAGGGGCCGGCCGGGTACCCGGCCGGCCGGGCCGTCACCGGAACCGGTAGGAGACCGGCAGGTGCTTCACCCCCGACACGAAGGCCGACTGCGACCACTGGGCCGGCCCGGCCGCTTCGATGGAGTCCAGCTCCCGGGCCAGCTTGGCCAGCATGGTGCGCACCTCCCGCCGGGCGAACTGCGAGCCCAGGCAGAAGTGCGCCCCCCCGCCGAACGACACCAGCTTGTCGGCGTCGGGGCGGCGCACCTCGAAGCGGTCGGCGTTCTCGAACGCCGTCTCGTCCCGGTTGGCCGCCGGGTACGAGAGGAGCACCCGGCCGCCCTGGGGAATGGTGGTCCCGGCGATCTCGGTGTCCTCGGTGGCGTAGCGCATGAAGTGGCGGACCGGGGATGTCCAGCGGATGCACTCCTCCGCGGCGTTGAACGCCAGGTCCGGGTCGTCGCGCAGCGCCCACAGCTGGTCGGGGTCGCGCAGTATCGCCTCCATGCCGCCGGAGAGGGCGAAGGAGGTGGTGTCGTGGCCGGCGGTGGCCACGATGATGTAGTACCAGAGCCGCTCGGCGTCGCCCATCGGGCAGCCGCCCGGCTCGCCGTTGGCGATCAGGCTGGCCAGGTCGTCCGACGGGCACCGGCGACGGTCGTCGGTGATGGAGTTGAAGTAGTTGATGAAGCGCATCACCGACTCGATCAGGCGGGCCTCGGGGTCGGCGGCGTCGCCCAGGAACTCCGGATCGGCGGCGCCGAACAGCCCCTGGGTGAGCTCCAGCATCAGGGGCTCGTCCTCCTCGGGCACCCCGTAGATGTCCATGATCACCCGCAGGGTGAAAGGCTGGGCGATGTCGCGCGAGAAGTCGCACTCGCCGCCCAGGTCCCGCATGCGCTGGACGAACATGTCGGCCAGGGCGTCGATGCGGGGCTGGCGGTGGCGGACGGCCGCCGGCTTGAACCAGTCGTTGGTGACCTTGCGGTGGTCCCGGTGCTTGGTGCCGTCCATGTGGATGAGCGTCTGGGGCTCGGGGATGCCCGAGGCCAGCATCCGCTCGAAGTCCTCGTCCGGGCCGAGGACCGACCGGGTGGTGTTGAGCCACCGGGCGTTGTCGCGCGACACGCTGCGCACGTCCTCGTAGCGGGTCAGCACCCAGAACGGCGTGAAGCCGTCGAGC